>PFVA01000054.1 GCA_002790365.1 Ignavibacteriales bacterium CG_4_9_14_3_um_filter_30_11 | reverse complement strand
AACTAAGTATATGATCTTTATTTACTTACAAATTGTCGGACCAAAGGGCAGATCTTCCAATGGAAAATCTGGGTTAATAAATTTAAACTTCATTTAATGCATCTATTATGTCAGATGGTTCCATCCTTTTTGTATAATCTGCATTAACAAAACACTTAGTGATTATCCCTTTTTTGTTTACAATATATGTAGCCGGAATTGGCAATGACCAACTTTCGTCACCATTGTTCTTTGGGATATCAAAATTGAACTGTTTATATATCGGACGAAGTTCTTCTGCTAAATTAAACACAAGTCCAAATTTCATTGCCACTTTATTCCCAATATCACTCAGCACTTCAAATTTTAAGTTATGTTTTTCTATTGATGAAATCGAGTTGTCAGGTAATTCAGGAGAAATAGCAAAAAGTTTTCCACCTGCTGATTCAATTTCTTTTAGGTTTTCTTGCAATGCTTTCAATTCTATATTACAATAAGGGCACCATCCTCCTCTATAAAAACTAATTACAACAGGTCCGTTATTTAGATGTTTGTTTATTTCTATTTCTTTCTGCGTTGCATTAGTGAGAATGATATTGGGAATTTTGTCGCCTTTTTTTAATGCTTTCTCTGTTAATCCTGAATCCACAAGTTCTTTTGTTTTGCTCAATAATAAATTTAAAACATCTTGAGGAATCATAGGAATCATTTGTTCCTGCATTTTCTCTATATTTGATCGAAGCGTCATCTTATCTTTCCTTTATTTTATTTAGAATAAAAAATAACAAAGTAAGCTGGAAAACTTTGTCAATATTATTACATTTATTTATTTTATTATAGTAAATGAATGCGTTAGATTTTAAGCTGCCTAAAAACAAACTTGCATTAATTGACCGGAAGGGCAAACATGATTCTATATGGAAGTTGAATAAAAGAACATTTGATTCATATTCTTTTTGGTCAAAAGAAATTAATATGCCTAAGATTGTTGTGTTTCTTGTTTTTGATAATGATAATAATTTTAATTCTGTTTGTTTTGCAAAATTAAAAAAAATAAATTTGTTGAGTCAGATAAAAAAATGTGAAACAAAAATAAAACTGTAATTACTAAAGATGCGTTGCCTTTCTTTACAATGGTTAATTTATTTTAAAACTAATCTGGTTATATTAATTAAAATAATACCCAATTGAAAAATAGAGAAGAATATCTCCCCAACTGATAGGATTGTTTGGCAGACTTCTTTCTAACTTAAAACTTCTTCCAATCGAAAAATCAGCAGGTCCAATTGGTGTATCAAATGAAATTGTTGTGCCAACACCATGTCTTAAATCTTTAAATCTAATCTGGTTTGGGAAAGACCAAACGGTACCCAAATCATATCTAACTTTTAAATATATAGGGAAAAAAATATTAATCGGTAGTTTGTATCTATAACCAATAGAAGCCAAAAATAATTGTCTTCCCCTAAATTCATAATCTCTCATTCCAAAAAAATTTGATTGCCCGCCCAACGAATATTGTTGGCTTAATGGCAAAGTATTATCTCCAAAACCAATGTTTATTTTTGGATAAATTGTATGAGAGTTTCCAAATGAAAAATAATTTTTATAATACAACTCTGCTTTTACATAACTTAAATCTCCACCAAGCAATGACTGACCGGTTTCATAATATCCTTTAAAATAAATACCTTTTGTTGGATATGGGTATTTGTCTTGTGTATCTATTGTGGATTGAAGCTTTAAGTTTACAAGTTTATTTTTACCCGGTAAAACAGAATTGCCAGATTTGTTTTTGATTTTATTAAATTCATATTTGCCTGTAAGTGTTACATTACCAAATTTTTTAACTTGTGTTCCTATTGTAACAGAAGCACCATAATAAATTTGTCTGTACTCTCCATTTATTGATCTAGAAAATTTTGTTTGTGAAATAACCGGGTCATCTATGTAAGAAAAAACATCATTAAACTTATAAAACAGATTTACATTATATGTTAAATATGTATTAAACAATCTGTTTGCCCTATGTTCTAATATTATAGCTCTCACTCTGTTACTATAAGTTGCTAATAAACCAAGCTCTGTTCCTGATCCAAATAAATTTATATCCCTTATATCAAAAGATATTTGAGTTTTATTTTCATTATCAACTCTAAAACCAACACTTAATAGACTACTTGGCCTGTCGTTTAGGTTTATATTTAGATAATTTTTCCCATTAATGTGTTTGTTGTCAACAATTATGTTTTCAAAAATGTAGCTGTTCCTTAAGTTAATTAAACCCTTTTCAATTTTGTCGAACTTAATTATTCCATTGTTATCTATTTCAAACTCTCTTGTAGTAACTTCTTTGTTTGTTTTGGTTTTTCCCTCAACAACAATGTCTGATATCTCCCCCAAATCAAACTTCAAAAAAAGATTTCCTGTAACGGGATCAAACTTCTCAAAATTTATTTCAGCAAAAACAAACCCTGATTTTCTATAATGATTTATAGTATTAATTATATTATCAACAAGTTTTTTAGCATTAAATGGTTTATGCTTAAGATCAATTAAAGATTCTGAAATAAATGTTTTGTCTGAGTCACTTTTACCTGATATAATAATGTTGCTAATTTTTTCATTTAACACTGAATAAATTTTTAATTCTGTTTCATCAACAACCACATCATTTATTTCTGTTTTAATTTTTTTATAATCGCCAGTTAAAAAAAGTGAATCAATGTATAAAGCTAAATCTATATTTGTAAAGTTTTTGCTGTTATTTAAAATGTTATAAAAAAAATTTTCTTCTTTGGTTGGTTCATTGTTTGGTGTAAGATTTTTATACGATATTAGAGTATCAACTAAATTAATTGCAGACAAAGAGTCTAAATGTTTTTTTAATCCCTCCAATTCAATTTTTGCTTTTTCATAACCTTTATCTATTACACTATTAATCTTTGTAAAATCTACAGCAAG
Organism: Ignavibacteriales bacterium CG_4_9_14_3_um_filter_30_11; assembly: GCA_002790365.1. Classification (GTDB taxonomy): domain Bacteria; phylum Bacteroidota; class Ignavibacteria; order Ignavibacteriales; family Ignavibacteriaceae. Next base: position 13,325 of record PFVA01000054.1, on the reverse strand, counting down.
GTGTTCATCAAGTTCAGGAGAAATAATTATATTTGCTTTCTTTAATTGAAGGTCGCTTAACTCTTTCATGGGTATACTTACAACTTGATCAGCGATTAACCATGGTAAATCCAGATCTTCTTTTTTATGAAGCTCGCTTGTTGTGTTAACGGCTATTATATAATCCGCGCCCAATTCTTCTGCAAATGTAACCGGTACATTTGCAATAAGCCCACCATCTACCAACATTAATGTATCTAAATTTACAGGTGACAATAAAAAAGAAACACTTGCACTAGCCCTCATAGCCTGACTTAATGACCCTGAATTAAGCACAATGGGTTTACCTGTTAGAAGATCAGTACAAACAGCTCTGTATTTTGTTTTTAGTTCATCAAATGATGTGTTAACATGAATCGGGGCTTTGAGTGTAGCAAGATTTAAATAGTTTGAAATCTTTTCTCCATTATTTAAAGAAGTTGGTATTACAGGTTTAAATCCGTCAAGTCTTAAGCTAAATATCGCTTTATCTTCCGTTATTTTTTGATCAATATATAAATCACTTCTGTCGGATTTTGAATTTAGTTTAATAAATTCAGCCCAATTTGTGTTTTTTGCCATTGAGTCAATTTCTTGTATGTTATAACCCATAGAATATAACCCTCCAACTATACTGCCCATACTTGTTGAAGTTATTATATCGATGTTGATTCCTTCTTCTAACAAAGCTTTTAAAACACCTATTTGTGCAAACCCTCTTGCTCCACCTCCAGATAATGCAACACCAATGGTAAGGTTGTTAACAGGAATTTCTTGCTTCACCCCAAATGGTAATATTTTTGTTTTGGTTTTTATCTCGTAGGTATGTGTGTTGTTTTGTATCTGCTGGGCATTAACAAAAAAAGCAGTTAAAAAAATAAAAGCAAGTATGTGTTTTGATCTAATCATAAAGAGATAAAAATTAAAAGCACTTATTTAAAATAAATTATTATTAGTGCTTTACAAACATATAAAGAGATATCTATTTTTTTCTCTTTGCTTTTGACTGAGTTTTTTGTTTTTCTTCGGCTGCTTCCATCATTCTTGTCATAAACCCTTTTGATTTTCCTTTTCCTTTTTTAACTACCGGAACAAGTTCTGTCCCATCGTGTTTATGATTTATAATATATTGCTGACCAATTGACAAAACATTAAATAAAAAATAATATAGGTTAAGACCCGAAGGGAAACTCATAAACATTAAAGTTAAAAACACAGGCATTATATAAACAATAGCTTTTTGATTTGGATCTTTTACGCTCATTTTTTGTTGGAAAAAAGTTGTAACGCCCATCAAAATAGCAAGACCACTAATTTCATTGATTCCTATTAAAGGTAACTTAAAAGAAAGTGTATAAATAATATCAGGGCTTGATAAATCTGTTATCCAACCAAAAAATGGTTGTTGTCTTAATTCAATAGCTGATTTAAACAATCCCCAAAGCGCAATAAATATTGGCATTTGTAATAATAATGGCAAACAACCTCCGGCCGGGTTTACTCCATAGGTGGAATAAAGCTTCATAGTTTCTTTGCTTATCTTTTGTTTATCGTCTCCAAGCTTTTCTTTTATCTCTGTTATTTTAGGCTGCAGGAGCTGCATTTTTTTCATCGATTGAAAACTTTGTTTTGTAAGAGGATATAAAACAAGTTTTATTATTAATGAAAAAATTACTATTACAAAACCGTAGTTTGGAATAAACTTATGTAAAAAATTAAATAGTGGTAAAAGAATATATTCAGCTATTGGTCTTACAATTATTTTTAATCCAAAAAAACTTCCGAAGTCAACAATTTTTTCTAAATCCTTGTCAAATTTATTTAAAATATCATAATCAACAGGTCCGATATAAACAGTAAAATTGGTTTCTTCAAAGTCTAAATTTTTAAAAGGAACCGATAATTGAGCACTATATATTTCTTTCTCTCCATTTTTAGGTAATTGTTCTCTTGACCCTCTTAAATAAGCTCCATCTACAGATGTTGGAGTTTCCGGAATTATTATAGTTGTAAAATATTTGTTTCTAATATTAATCCAATTAATACTGCCGTTAAATTCTTTATCCTCTACCTCACCGTTTGTTGTGGCATCAATAGTTGTTTTTTCTCCTCCAGAATAAACGCTTGCATCGGAATATGTCGCTTCATCAACAGAATTATACTCAACAAACCTTAACCCATTATTCCAAATTAAATTATATGCATTGTTACTAATTAATCTATTCATTCCATATAGCTTAATGCTTGTATTAAAATTATACTTATCTCCAAAGAACTTGAATTCTTTTTTAATAAAGTGTTTTTCGTCTATCTTATAAACAAATGGAATGGTAATTGAATCTGTGCCTGTTATTACATAGGATGTTTTGTTCTCTTCGTTTTTGAAAAAAAGATTACTTGTGTTTATTTTTTTCCCATCCTCTGAAATAAAAGAGAGATTAAGGGAGCCGCCTTCTTTATAATTTATTAATTGAACTTTAGTGCTTTCAATGTTTTCATCATTTTCAGCGCCAATCGAATACCAGTTATTAAACTTTTTAAGATAATACCTTAAAATATTGCCACCTTTTGTAGAAAAAATTACTTTTACAAGATTGTTTTCAACTGTAATTTCTTCACCTTGTTTATCATAAAAATTAAAGTGTTTTCCGTATACATTTGATCCATTAGGGGTTTTTATTTCATTTGGCAAGATGGTTTTCTCTTCAACCTTTACTTTTTCTTGTTTGGGTTTTGTAGAGTCTGTAATAACTATTGTTTTGTTTTGAGGTTTATTCGCTGGGTTTATAGGTTGTTCAGGTGAATTTAAATAAAGCCAGAAAACTAAAATTGTTACAATAAGTATAAATGCTATAGTTGTATTTTTGTCCATGTTTTTCTCTTTAATCTATCGGGTCAAATCCGCCTTTTGAAAATGGGTTGCATCTTAATATTCTCCACACAGTTTTTACAGAACCTTTTATCACACCAAATTTATTAATTGCCTCAACTGAATATTCCGAACAAGATGGATAATACTTACACGATGGTGGAAAAAGAGGTGATATAATTTTTTGATATATCTTAATTATGGAGATAAATAATTTTTTCAATTATATCCTTACGGTTATTTTTTTCATAACATCCAGCATGCTTGGCAGAATTTCTTCTAAGCCAATATGTTTGTTTTTGTTTTCGTTAATGTTTTGGGGAGAAAAAATTATTTTTAAATCTATTTTTTTTTGATTGCTCTTTTGAATAAGATCTTTTTTATTTAATCTATAAGATTCTCTTATAAGTCTCTTAATTCTGTTTCTCCAAACGGCACATCCAAGTTTTTTAAAAACAGCAGGGGTTATTTTTACAGATGTTTTTTTTTCTGTCTTTTCTGTTAAATAAATTGCTTTAATTTTTTTATCATCAGATATGATATTAACACCAAAAGATATTACTCTCTTTATTTCTTTTCTGCTTTTTAGCTTTTCAAAAGCAGAAAGACCGAACTGCTTCAAAGCAATTAATTCTCGTCACTTACTGTTAGCTTTTTTCTGCCTTTATTTCTACGGCTAGCAAGCACTTTTCTTCCGCCAACACTTTTCATTCTTTCGCGGAAACCGTGTTTATTCTTTCTTTTACGGTTGCTTGGTTGAAATGTTCTTTTCATAATATTCCTTTCTACTCAAAAGAGTGTAAAATTATATAAAAACAGGAAAATAAACAAGTTTTTTACATACATTTTTAGCACCTTTTTCATATAAAAATTAAATCCTTTTTTTAAGATTAATTTGGAAAGTAAAGTAAATTAGTTATATTTTTATAAAGAGTTAATGGATAGCAATTTTGGTTAACATCATGTTGATAACTTTTATATGTGAAAATGTTTCACGTTTTTTTTGATTGATGTTTTGTGATGAGAAATTGAAAGGTATTGTTTGTTTTGTTGTTTAATTGAACACAATACATTGTAAAACAAACAGTTATCGTTTTTGTTTTGATGTTAACAACTTGTTTGTAATGTATGTGTTTTTGAAAATTGTTTTTGTTTTTTATTTAATTACTTGATTTTATAACCTTTTTTAAATGTGGATAAATTAAATGCAGGAAGCTCAATACTCCGGTAGTCTTGTTCTTAATTCTGAAAAAGTTTGGGAAGATTGTTTAACAAATATTAAGCGTAATGTATCGCAGATGACCTTTAATACTTGGTTTTTGCCTATTAAACCAATAGATATAAACAATTCAACACTAAAGGTCTTATTGCCAAGTCAATTTTTTTGGGAATGGATAGATGAACATTATAATTCTCTCATTCATTCAACTATAACTTCTATTATCGGTCCTGGTGCAAACTTAACATATGTTATAGCTGAGGAAAAAGAAGAAAAAAATGAACCGGTATTTATCAAACAAGAAAAAGCCGTTGTAAAAGCAATCGAATCTGAAAAACCAGCTTTTGAATCATTCATTAATCCGAGATATACTTTTGATAATTTTATTAAGGGTGAGGGAAATCAGTTAGCAAGAGCAGCAGCTGGTGCTATTGGTGATAATCCTGGCGGCACTTCTTTTAATCCACTTTTTGTTTACGGCGGTGTAGGTTTAGGTAAAACACACCTTGTACAGGCTGTTGGTAATAAAATTGTTCAAAAATTTCCTTTTAAAAGAGCTGTTTATCTTTCTTCTGATATCTTTACCATTGAGTTTGTTGAAGCAATTCAATCTAACAAAGTAAATGAGTTTTCTAATTTTTACAGAAGTATGGATGTTTTGATTTTGGACGATATTCAGTTTTTAATAGGAAAAGAAAAAACACAAGATTTATTTTTTCATATTTTTAACACACTTCATCAATCAGGCAAACAAATAATTTTAACTAGCGATAAACCACCAAAAGATTTAAAGGGCATGGACGATAGGCTTATATCTCGTTTTCAGTGGGGTCTATCTGCTGATATACAGCCTCCTGATTTTGAAACCAGGATTGCGATACTTAGAAGAAAGGCTGACGATTTTGGTTTGGTTTTTCCAACTGAAATCTTTGAATACATTGCCTCGCATATAATTTCAAACATTAGGGAATTAGAGGGATGCTTAATTAAGCTTTTGGCAAATGCTTCTTTAAATTCTAAAAAACTTGATTTTGATTTAGTAAAGACAACTGTTAAGGAAATAGCAACAAGCAGACAATTAAATTTTACAATTGAAAACATTACTTCTGTTGTTTGTAAATATTTAAATATTGGGGAAGACAAAATTAGGGATAAAACAAGAAAAAAAGAGGTGGTGTTGGCTAGACAAATTGCGATGCATCTTTCAAAAGAATTAACCAGGTCTTCTTTAAAAACAATTGGTTTACATTTTGGAGGAAGAGATCATTCTACCGTTATCCATGCTTGTTCTTCTATTGACAGTGCTATTGCTTCTGATGATTCCATGAAAGACCTTGTCAAAAAAATCAAGGATAAAATAGAATTAGACAGCGTTTAAAAATGTTAAAATGTTGTGATTAAACATTTTTCTTTTGTTAATATCTTTTTCTTTTTTAAATATTTGTTCTTTTAGAGATAAAAAAGAACCTTTAAAGAACAATATGTTTTTTTAAATAATCTTTTATTATATGGTTTTATAGACTTATAAACATATAAACATTTTTATAATTATTATTAATTTATTTAAAAGTATATTATATATTAATTAATGGTGTTAATAACATAGAACTATTGATTATATTTATTTTTTTTATTTAGTTGAGGTATGCTTATCAAAACAATTTCTAAAATAAAAACAAAAAGATCATTTCATTTTATTATTATAATATCTTTTCTATTTTTATTCTTACAGGGTTGTAAAACAAATATTGATAATAGAGTTTCATTTAATAACTTTTCCACCACAGACCTAATTATTAATTTTAGGGGTCAAGAAATTAGGGTAAATGTAGGACAAAAAACAGACATCACAGAAATTAATAAAGGAACATATACTTATTCAACAAGCTTTAATTTACCCGTCGGAGCAACAAGCTCTACCACCAACGGTGATGTTAATGGAACAGTTATAATTAATTCTGATACGAAAGTTCTTGTTATTTATACAAGCAGTATTGTTGGAGGAGTTTTTACTCTTTCTGCAACACTTTCCACAAGTGAAAGCCAAGGCACACCAACGAGCCCGTAAAACATTAAAAATCTTTGAATAGAAAAAAAATGAAAGAATTTTAAAGCCTCTTTTAATTGAGATTATAGAGAAAAAAGTGTAATTTTAAATGCTTAAATGGAGTAATATTAATGGAGTTTAATTTAAATAGTAAGGAGTTAGAAAAACTCTTATCTAAAGTAATACCTGCCGTTCCAACCAGAACACCAATGGCAATTTTAGAGAACTTCTTGTTTGAAATTGAAGAAGGAAAACTAACTGTTTTTTCTACAGACCTTGAAATTTCTTTACGCTCATCAATGAAAATAAACTCAGAAGATAAAATTAAAATAGTTGTTCCAGCTCATCTTTTATATGATGTTGTTAGGGCGCTAAGTGATACACAAATAAAATTTGAAACAGAAACAAACTCAAAACTTAAATTAACCACAGACAACGGAACATATAGTTTGGGTTTTTCTTCTCCTGAAGAATTTCCGTCACCCCCTGATGTTGTTGCAGAAGACGAAATAAATATTAGCGGTAAGGAATTAAAAAAAGCTATTGACCTCACATCTTTTGCAATGAGCAAGGAAGATATGAGACCAGCGATGACAGGCATGTTGTTTGAATTTACAAAAGAAGGAGTAAACTTTGTTTCAACTGATGGGCACAGACTGGTAAGATATACAAACAAGAAAATCAAAAACCCAAGAGAAGAACAATTTATTATTCCTGAAAGAGCAATAAATGTTTTATCAAAACTACTAACAGAAAAAGAGATTAAAGCAACTTTTAGCAAAACCAATGTTTGTTTTACAATTGATGATGTGGTTTTTGTGTCTAGGTTAATAGCAGAAAAATATCCTGCTTATAACAGTGTTATACCAATGGAAAACGAAACAGAGCTTAAAATTAATAAAAACGAAATTCTTTCTACCGTAAAAAGAATGAGTTTGTTTTCTACCACAAACACAAAACAAGTAAAATTTTCAATAAAAGAAAACAGCTTGATTGTTGCTGCAGAAGATATCGATAGCGGATCGAGTGCTAAAGAGCAGGTTAAATGTGAATATAAGGGCGATCAGATGGATGTTGGTTTTAATACTGCATATGTCCTTGATATACTTTCACATATAAACGAAAACGAAATAGTATTTAAACTTCATTCACCAACAAAAGCATGTATTATTGAACCGACAAAACAAAAAGAAGATGAAGATCTTATGCTTTTACTAATGCCTGTTCGGTTAAATGGGTAGGATGAAATTATTATCAATTCAGTTAAAAAATTTTAGAAAACACAAAGAAACCAACCTAACTTTTTCAGAAAAGTTAAATTTTATAGTTGGAGCAAACGGTGCAGGAAAAACAACAATTTTGGAAGCAATATATTATTTGTGTACTAACAAAAACTTTAACACAAGAACAGATAGCGAGGTCGTTCTCTTCGGAGAAAACATTTTTGAAATAGAGGGAAGTATTAAAAAAAATAACGAGAACAAAGTTCGTGTTTATTTTTCTTTAGAGGAAAGCAAAAAAACATATTTAAAAAATCAAAAAAAAATAAACAGATCGGTTGATATTGTTGGCAGTTTTCCAATAGTAACACTTACCCCAGCAGATCTATTTATAACAAGGGGTTTTCCAGGCGATAGAAGAAAATTTGTTGATTCAATTTTATGCCAGGTTAGTGAAACATATCTGAACAATTTATTAGACTATAATAAAACAACAAAACAAAGAGCTGCTCTTTTATATTTATTAAAAACCAACAGCTCACTACAGTTAAGAAAAGAACTAGAATCATGGAACGAAAAACTAATTCAATCCGGATTATATTTAATAAAAAAGAGAAATGAATTTATTAAAGATTTTAGATTGTTTGTTAAAGACTCATACACAGAAATAATGGAGACAGAAGAAAACCCAGAGATAATTTATTCTTTTTTAGAAACTCAAAGTGACGAAAACATAAAGATAGAGCAAAACTTTAGAGAACTTTTAGCTGTAAAAAAAGCAGAAGAATTGAAAAGATCAGTGAATCTGGTTGGCCCGCACAGAGACGAATTTATTTTTTTAATAAATGGTGTTGATCTAAAAAAATATGGATCTCAAGGACAACACAAAACATTTCAAATAGCTTTGCGGTTTGCTGAGTTTTTTTATTTAAAACAATTAAGAGGAATTACACCCTTGTTTTTGCTTGATGATATTTTTGGAAAACTGGATTCATTAAGAGCAAAAAAAATAAGTACCTATTTAAGAAAAGTTGGGCAAGCGTTTGTTACGATTACAGACCTTGCGGATTTTTCCATTTTTAACAGGCAAAGCGACGACAAGATAATTAAAATAGAAGAAGGTAAAGCAACTTATGCTTAGTGGATTTAAAAGCATTAAAGAGGTCTTTGAAAACGAACCAAAACTAAGGGGGATTAGAAGTGTAGTAAAAGAATCTTTAGCGGTGTATGATTTTTTTATCATTTTCCCTGAGTTTAAAAAAGCGGTAATACCACAAAAAGTAGAAAAGAAAAGACTTTTCTTAAAAATTGAAAACCCTGTTTGGAGAAATGAGCTGAAGTTTAAAGAAACAGAAATTGTTAAAAAAATAAACTCTCATTTCAAAACAGAGATAATTAAGTGGATAAAATTTATATCATAATAAAGTAGCACAAAAATAAAATGGCAAAACAAGAAACAAAGAAAAACAACTATAGTGCAGAAAATATAAATGTTCTAAAAGGCCTAGATGCAGTAAGAAAAAGACCTGCAATGTACATTGGTGATATTAGCTCAAGGGGTTTTCATCATCTTATAAACGAAGTTGTTGATAACAGTATTGATGAGGCATTAGCTGGATATGCAGATAAAGTTATTATTACAATTAACAAAGATGAAAGCGTTACAGTTGAAGACAACGGCAGGGGTATTCCAACAGATATTCACAAGGAAGAAAAAATATCAGCACTTGAAGTTGTTATGACCGTTCTTCATGCAGGAGGAAAATTTGACAAAAGCTCTTACAAAGTTTCCGGAGGATTACACGGTGTGGGTGTCTCGGTGGTTAATGCTTTATCAGAATGGTTAAAGGTAGAGGTAAAAAGAGATGGAAAAGTATATGTTCAGGAATACAAAAAAGGAATACCTCTGTATAGAGTAAAAGAAGTAGGTAAAGCTAAACAAAAAGAAACAGGAACAACCATAACTTTTTTACCCGACAGCGGAATATTTAAAGTTTCTCAGTTTAAGTTTGATACTATCTCAGACAGAATGAGAGAGTTGGCATATTTAAATAAAAACATATCTATCAAGGTTGTTGATAAAAGAAATGGCGGAGAAGAAGAAACATTTCACTTTAAGGGCGGAATTATTGAGTTTGTAAAATATATAAACAACACCAGAACACAATTACATAAAACGGTTTATATTGAAGGCGAAAAAGAAGAAACACCAGTAGAGATAGCTTTTCAATATACCGATGTATATTCCGAAAACATTTTTTCCTATGTGAACAACATTAACACTCATGAAGGTGGTACACATTTGGTTGGTTTTAAAACAGCATTAACCAGAACGCTAAATAATTATGCCTATAAAAATGGATTGATAAAAGAGGGCAAACTAACATTAACAGGTGATGATTTTAGAGAGGGTTTGACGGCAATTATTTCTGTTAAAGTACCAGAGCCCCAATTTGAAGGACAGACAAAAACAAAATTAGGAAATAGTGAAACCAAATCAATAGTTGAAACAATGGTTGGTGAAAAACTTTCAGAATTTTTAGAAGAAAACCCTTCTGTAGGGAAAAAAATTATTGAAAAATGTATGATGGCTGCAGAAGCAAGAAATGCTGCTAGAAAAGCTCGTGAGCTTGCTAGAAGGAAAAATGCATTGGACAATATGAATCTACCAGGAAAACTTGCTGACTGCTCTATAACAGACCCTGAGCACTGTGAAATTTATATTGTTGAAGGTGATTCTGCAGGTGGTTCTGCCAAACAAGGAAGAGACAGGAGATTCCAGGCTATTCTGCCTTTAAAGGGTAAAATTTTAAATGTAGAAAAAGCAAAATTGAATAAAATTCTTGAAAACAATGAAATAAAAGCAATTATTTCCGCTGTAGGTGCTGGTTTTGGAGCTGACTTTGATGAAACAAAATCTAGATACGGAAAAATAATTTTAATGACGGATGCCGATGTTGATGGAAGCCATATAAGAACATTGTTATTAACATTTTTATATCGACATATGAAAGAATTGATAGCAACAGGTAAGGTTTATATAGCCCAACCACCTCTTTATAAAATTAAAAAAGGAAAACAAGAACAATATGCTTTTGACGAAAAAGAAAGAGACGAAATTATAAAAAGATTAAAAACAAACAACAAAGATTCTGAAGCAGAAGAAATAGAAGACGCAAACGATGAAACCAAAACTAAGGGTGTTACTATTTCAAGATATAAAGGTCTTGGTGAAATGAATCCTTTACAACTTTGGGAAACAACTATGGATCCGGAAACAAGAACCATCCTTCAAGTCAACTTAGAAAGCGCAGCCTCGGCAGATAAAATATTTGAAACCCTTATGGGGGATGATGTAGAACCTAGAAGAGAATTTATAGAAAAGAATGCCAAATATGTTAAGAATTTGGATATTTAATAACAAAAAAAAATAACAGAAGAGCATGACAACAATTTTTGAAAAAATAATACCGGTATCATTAGAAGACGAAATGAAATCGTCTTACATAGATTATTCAATGTCAGTAATAGTGTCAAGAGCATTACCTGATGTAAGAGATGGATTAAAACCAGTGCACAGAAGAGTTCTTTATGGAATGAAAGACCTTGGCGTAACACATAACAAACCATATAAAAAATCAGCAAGAATTGTGGGTGAAGTTCTCGGTAAGTATCATCCTCATGGTGATACAGCTGTTTACGATTCAATGGTTAGAATGGTTCAGGAATTTTCTTTAAGATATCCACTTGTTGAGGGACAGGGAAATTTTGGTTCAGTTGACGGCGACTCACCTGCTGCAATGCGTTATACAGAAGCAAGAATGGCCGACATTGCAAATGAAATGTTAAAGGACCTTGATAAAAACACGGTTGATTTTGTTCCTAACTTTGACGATTCTTTACAAGAACCAACTGTATTACCCTCATACATTCCACAACTTTTGGTTAATGGCTCAAGCGGTATTGCTGTTGGTATGTCTACAAATATTCCTCCTCATAACCTTACAGAAATTATAAATGGTTTAATTGTACTTATTAAAAAACCAACAACAACATCAGAACAATTAATGAAACATGTATTAGCACCAGATTTTCCTACTGGTGGAATTATTTATGGTTTTGAAGGTGTCAAATCAGCCTACACAACAGGTCGAGGTATTTTAAAAATTAGAGCCAAAGCAAATATTGAAACATTAAAAAATGGTAGAGAAAACATTATTGTAACAGAACTTCCATATCAGGTAAATAAAGCAAACCTAATAGAAAAAATAGCAATTTTGGTTAGAGGTGGAAAAATAAATGAAATCTCAAATTTACGAGATGAGTCCGACAGAGACGGAATGCGTATTGTAATTGAATTGAAAAAAGACGCACAACCGCCAATCGTTTTAAATCAATTATTTAAGCACACCCAAATGCAAAACACATTTGGAATTATTATGCTTGCGTTGGTAAATGGCAGGCCAGAGACTTTAGATTTAAAACAAATGATGCAGCATTTTATTGACCACAGAATGGATGTATTAATAAAAAGAACAAAATATGAATTAGACTCAGCAGAAAAAAGAGCACACATATTAGAGGGTTACATAATTGCTCTTGATAATATTGACGAAGTAATTAAGACAATAAAAAAATCTAAAGATACCGAAACAGCAAAAACAAACTTAATGAAAAAATTCAAGTTGAGCGAAGTACAGGCAAAAGCTATTTTGGAAATGAGACTTCAAAGATTAACCGGACTTGAAAGAGAAAAAATAGAATCTGAGTATAAAGAAATAATAAAACTAATTGAAAAATTAAAAGGAATTCTTTCAAAAGAAGATCTTAGGTATTTAATTATTACAGAGGAATTGAAAGAAGTAAAAGATAAATACGGTGATGCAAGAAGAACGGAAATAGTTAAGGAAATTGAAGAGTTTTCTTTAGAAGATATGATTGCAGAAGAAGATGTTGTTGTAACAATTTCACACAGCGGTTTTATAAAAAGATTTCCCGTAAATGGTTATAGAAAGCAGGGAAGAGGAGGCAAAGGAGTAACAGGTGCTGGAACAAAAGATGAAGATTTTATTGAACATATGTTTGTTGCGTCAACACACCACTATATTCTAATTTTTACAGACCAAGGTAAGTGTTATTGGTTAAAAGTTTTTGAGGTTCCAGAATCCGGCAGAGCAGCAAGAGGAAGATCAATACAAAACTTAATTCAAAAAGATAATAACGAAAATATAGCTGCTTTTGTTTCAGTAAAAGAATTTTCTGATACACAAAACATTATTATGGCTACCTTAAAAGGAACTGTAAAGAAAACAGTACTTTCAGCATATGGAAATGTTAGAAAGGGTGGTATTAATGCAATCAATATTATTAAAAACGATAAACTTATTGCGGTAAAACTTACTGATGGAAATAATGATATTGTTTTGGGAACAAGAAATGGTTTTGCAATTAGATTTAACGAAAAAGATGTTCGTCAAATGGGAAGAACTGCAACTGGAGTAAGAGGCATTAGATTAGGAAAAGACGATATTGTCGTGGGGTTAGTAGTGATGAAAAGACAAGCATCAATATTAGTTGCTACTAGTAAAGGTTATGGAAAAAGATCAGACATTAACGATTATAGAACTACCCACAGAGGCGGAAAAGGAGTTATTACAGTTAAAACCAACGAAAAAGTTGGTAAACTAATTTCAATGATGGAAGTTGTTGATGGAGATGAACTTGTTATTATTACAACATATGGAATGGTTATTAAACAAGGTATTAAAGATATTCGTGTAATGGGAAGGAACACACAAGGTGTAAGAGTAATTAGATTAAATGAAAACGATTCCATTGCTGACATAGCCAAAGTAGTTAGAGATGATGACAATCTAGAAGGACTAGAAGGAGAAGAAGAATAATAACATATTATTTGGGTCTGTAAAATAATTTTGAGTCTGTAAAATAATT
>PFVA01000168.1 GCA_002790365.1 Ignavibacteriales bacterium CG_4_9_14_3_um_filter_30_11 | reverse complement strand
CTTTCTTTTAAGAAAAGAAGAAATGCAAGATTTGTTCCACCTGCACCTGCCTGAAGTGAAAATCCATCTTTCATAATTCCGGCTTCGTCAATAAACTTTGCTACATATTCAGCTATCAATAATCTGTCAGGAGATTTTGTTATTTGTGTTGTACCTGAAACAATTTTTGATGAATCACCGAGTGAATTTACTTTAACTACATAATCAACATTATTACCTTGTATCTGCCACGGAATGCAAGGGAAGGGGACTAAATTATCTGTAACGACAATTACTTTGTCAGCATATTCAGAATCCACAAGAGCAAAACCTAAAAGTCCGCAAGCAGATTTACCTGTTACACCATTTGCATTTCCAAAAGGATCAGCAGTAGGTGAGGCTATTACAGCAATATCAATTTTTACTTCTCCATCTTGAACTGCCGAATATCTTCCACCGTGAGAACGCAAAACACCAACGCCTTTCATTTTTCCTTCAGTAATAAATTTTCCTAAAGGGCCATTCATACTTCCTTCAATGTGATGAATCGTTCCATCTTTTAAATATTTAATTAAATAACTATGAACCGGAAAAGAAGCACTCGGGAACCAGCGGATATTTTTAATACCCATCTTTTTTATAGTATCAAATAATGTATTTGTAAGAATATCTCCGTCGCGTAAGTGGTGGTGTGTTGATATAGTCATTCCATTTTTAAGTCCGGCTTTAGTTAAAGCATCTTTAAGATTTCTTACTAGTTTATTTCCATCGGATGGATATTCAATGCAAGATCGAATTGATGGACAAGTAATTTTACCTTTTGGTATGTATTTGTTTACACCTTTAAAAGGAATTTGTTTTTGTCCGTTTACTTGTGTTGGTACTAATCTACCTGCTGCGTTTTTTATCAATTTCATTTTTTAGTTAATAGTTAATAGTCATTGGTCAATTGTCAATGGTATATAGTAATTTATATGTTTCAGTTATATTATTTTTTACCAATTGAATTAATATATGCGTTTAATTTTTTTGCTAATTTCTCTAAGTCTTCTTCAAGTATTTTATTATCACTTTTATCAATTAGATTTCTATTATTTGCTTTTTTTAACCATGTCTTAGTTTCATATAGTGAGCCTCTTGCATAGTAACAAAATAATTTATTTTCTTTGTAATGATATCTTCCGAATCCCTCTGAAATATTTACAGCTATAGAATCAGAAGCTCTTACGGTTTGAGTACCTATAGAAAATTTATTAAAATTTTCCCAAGTTTTTACAACATTTCTTATATTTTCTGCAATGCTCATAGCTGTTTGATAAACTTCTATATCTTCAATATTCATAATACCATAATTCAATATATTTTAGATTATATTCTAATATCTATTGACCAATGACTAAATCAACAACTAGTCTTACACAATATCTTTTACATTATCTTTGCTAACTCCAAAACCCTCATTGCTCTTTTTACTACAGGAGGATCAATCATTTTACTACCTAAAGAAACAACTCCAAGTCCTTTTTTTTCTGCTTCTTTGTATGCCTCTACAATTTGTTTGGCTTTTTTAGTTTCAATTTCAGTCGGTGCAAATGTTTCGTGTACAATTTCAATTTGTCTAGGATGAATACAACCTTTACCTTCAAATCCTAATGATTTAGCTTCGATAATACTTTCTTCTAGTCCTTCCATATTACCAATGTCTGAATAGACAGAGTCTATTGCTTGAATACCGGTTGCTTTTGCTGAGTTTACTATCATTGAACGGGCAAATAAACTTTCTTTACCTTCTTCAGTTCTTCGAGTTCCAATATCTGCAGTATAGTCTTCAAGTCCAATTGTAAGTGCACAATTAAGTTTTGAAGCTGAAGCAATTTTGTAAGAATTAATTACTCCTAATGCGCTTTCGATAATAGGCATAAGATAAATTGTATGTTTTATATTATGAATTTCTTTTAATCTTTTAATCTCATTTTCTACATCAATAACTTGTTCAGCAGTTTCACATTTTGGAATTAAAATTACCTGAACATTATTAGGAACAACAAATTTTAGATCATCTATTCCTATTGGTAATTGATTTATTCTAGCCATTCTTTCACAACCATAAAAATCTACACTTCTTAATGCATTCCTAACTAAATATTTTGACGATTCTTTTTCTTTAGGAGTTACACTGTCTTCCAAGTCCAAAATTATTCCATCAGGTTTATGCAGACCGGCATTTATAAAAAATTTAGGTTCATTTCCAGGTAGATATAATCTACTCCTCCTCATTCTGTCTTTTGTAGTCTTAAATTTGTTTTTACTGTTAAAGGGAAGCAGATATTCTTCTTTAATTTTAGGTTTTAATTTTTTAATAGCATATTCAAATCTTGCAGCAATTACAAAAGGAAGAGCACCGGAATCCTCCATTTTTATAACAGCATTTTTAACTGCAAAAAATTTACACATATCAACAATCTGTTTTCGAATTGATCTACCATAAAGAGATCCAACTTTACTGTTAATATCAATTTTTAATCCACCGGATTTTTTAAATTGAATTTCGAAACTGCAATCTGATCTTATTTTAGTAGCTGTCATTTTTTATACAATTAGTTGTTTCATAAAATCATTAACATTCATTTCTTCACAATTTAATATCATGTTTTTGATATCTTTTTGTTTCTTATTATTTAATAATTCAAAAGATAATGAATTAAATTTTATCTCCAAATCTTCTAAAGTCATCGGTTCTCTTGGATCACCTTTTGGATATTCTCTATATTCAGAATATTCTTTACCACTTTTAGTTTTAATGACAACTTTAGAGGGCTGTTTTTCCGGGAACATCTTTTCAAATTCTTCAGAAGCTTCGCCTTTAATTTTATCAATCACTTGCCAAATTTTTGGGTCTTTAAGTTTTTCATCAGAGAAAGACTGCGTTGTTAGCCTTCTATCTACAATTGCTGCAGCAACACAATATGGAAGAGAGTGGTCGGCAGTTTCTCTTGATTCAGGTCTGTATTTATGCGGATCAAAAAGTATATCACAGGCACGGGCAATAGTGGTAATAGTAATTGAATCTATCTCATCGAATTTAATATCATTTTTCTTTACAGCATTTATTACTGCTGTTAAATGTACATGAGAAAGAGCTTCGCATGGAAATGCTTTCATGCTGCATTCCAAAATTTTATAATTATAACCCAATCCACTGATTAATTTGTTTAAGTTCCAACTCCATTCTTCTTCAAATTCTCTTCCTTTCATTTTTAGTGCATCTAACTTTTGTTTTTTAACATCCCATCCGAAATAACAATCCATAAAACCTTCTTTTCCTTCAAACACGGCTTCTGTACCTGTATAACCTTTTTGTGCCATCAATGCAGCAAGCACTCCACTTTGAACTGCCATAGGGTCAACTGTATTTTTCATCATTGTTAATTTGCCTGCTGTCGGGCAGCCAATTGTATGATTGTGTGAGCCGCTGATTCCAATTGCATTTACCATCTGATCAATATTTAATCCTAAAATTTTTCCGGCAACTATCGGAGATACAAATTGTGTCAATGTAGCGTGATGCCATTTTCTTTCTCTTATTCCAGGGACAGCAAATTCACAAAGTCTTTGTTCAAATTCATATGCTAAAACAATTGCAACTATTATATCTTTCATTGAAGCGCCAACTAACTCCCCTGTAGAAAGTGCAGCCGGAATTAAATCTGATGGATGAGAAGGATCTTC
>PFVA01000195.1 GCA_002790365.1 Ignavibacteriales bacterium CG_4_9_14_3_um_filter_30_11 | reverse complement strand
TTATCTTTACCAAGCGGGGTTTATTTTTATAGGCTTACTATCGGTGATTTTGTTGCTACTAAAAAAATGATATTGGCTAAATAAATTTTTTTTCTAATCCTTTCTTTTTTGATTTATTTCCTCTTTTTACTAAAGCAACTGCAATAATAATTATTACAGCACCAATAATTGTATTAATATTTAACTCTTCATTTAAAATTAACCAACCCAAAAATAAAGCAATAATAGGATTTATATATGTGTAAGTTGAAACCAAAGTTAATGGTAGATGCTTTATTGCGTAAACATAAGATCCAAAACCAATTATGGATGCAAAAAAAGTAAGATATCCAAAAGCCAATAAACTGTTTTGATTAAATATAAAACGAGGCAGTTCACCCAAACTTAAACCGATTATTACCTGTAAAGAACCGGCAATTATCATTTGCAAAGATGCACTAACCAATGGCGACGAATTTATGGTTTTGTATTTAGAATAAATTGTTCCGAATGCCCAGCCTATTTCAGCAAGCAGTAAAGCAATTATCCCAAAGAGCAAATTATTTCCTATCAAATTTCCTAAATCATTCCAGAAAATAATTACGACACCACATAATCCTAAAAATAATCCCGAAAATATTAATATATTTAATTTTGGACCTTGAGGTAAAATAGATTCACCACCGACAATCCAGAAAGGCAGAGTAGTAGCCAATATTGCTGCAATTCCGCTAGGCAGCCATTGCTCAGCTATTACTACCAAAACATTTCCCCAACCAATAAGAGCAATACCAACTATGGCTATATGTTTATAATCTTTTTTATCAGGTAATTTATAACCTTTTAAAAGAAGAATACCCAGAAAGATCGGTCCGGCAATTATCCATCTGAATCCGGCAAACAAAAAAGGTGGTAAATTATTTACTCCAACTTTTATGGCAAGATAAGTTGTCCCCCAAAGTATACAAATTGTAATCCATGCAATATATGCTTTAAAATTTTTTTCCATAAATTTTCAAATTTTGAAAAGTCAAAGATATGTTAATCTTATCTCAGTTAATAATTTC
This sequence comes from Ignavibacteriales bacterium CG_4_9_14_3_um_filter_30_11, assembly GCA_002790365.1. GTDB lineage: Bacteria > Bacteroidota > Ignavibacteria > Ignavibacteriales > Ignavibacteriaceae. The sequence goes on along the minus strand of PFVA01000195.1, from coordinate 15,431 downwards.
AAAATAAGATTTCAAAATATCTTTGTATATTTGAATTATTAAATTGAAAAAATGTAATTGAGGAGAAATTAAAATGACCACTATTGTAGATGTTTTAGGAAGAGAAATATTAGATTCCCGCGGTAACCCCACACTTGAAGTAGAAGTTCTTTTAGAAAGCGGTGTAATAGGCAGAGCTGCAGTACCAAGCGGTGCATCAACTGGTGAGCACGAAGCTGTAGAACTAAGAGACGGAGACAAATCAAGATATAACGGCAAAGGTGTTTTAAAGGCTGTAGAAAATGTAAACGATAAAATTGCTGATGAATTAATAGATATGGATTCTGTAGAACAAAATGAGATTGATCAACTGCTTATATCTTTAGACGGAACTGAAAATAAATCTAACCTTGGTGCAAACGCAACACTGGGAGTATCATTGGCAGTTGCAAAAGCTGCAGCAGAAACTTTAGAATTACCTCTTTACAGATATATAGGTGGAATTAATGCAAGAACTTTGCCTGTACCGATGATGAATATTCTAAACGGCGGTAAACACGCAGATAACAATGTTGATATTCAAGAATTTATGATAATGCCTATTGGTGCTGATAGTTTTAATGAAGCATTAAGAATGGGAGTAGAAACATTTCATTCATTAAAATCTGTGCTTACTAAAAAAGGATATAATACTGCTGTGGGTGATGAAGGTGGTTTTGCACCTAACTTAAAATCTAACGAAGAAGCCATTGAAGTTATTCTTGAAGCAATAACTAAAGCTGGTTATAAACCCGGAGATGATATTAGTTTAGCACTTGACCCTGCATCCAGTGAAATGTTTTTGAAAGACAAAAAAGTTTATCAGTTCTTTAAATCAGATAAATCAGAAAAAACTTCTACACAGATGATTGAGTTTTATGAAAAATTGGTGAAACAATATCCTATTATTTCAATAGAAGACGGACTTGCTGAAGATGACTGGGACGGATGGCAATTGATGACAAAACAAATGGGAGATAAAATTCAATTAATTGGTGATGATATTTTTGTTACTAATACTGACAGACTTGCCAGAGGAATTGAGATGGAAGTTGGTAATTCTATTCTTATAAAGTTAAACCAAATTGGAACTCTTACCGAAACAATTGAAGCTATTGATATGGCTAAGGGTGCCGGTTACACAAATGTAATAAGTCATAGAAGCGGAGAAACAGAAGATACAACAATTGCTGATCTTGCAGTTGCAATGGGAACGGGACAAATTAAAACAGGCTCTGCTTCCCGTACCGACAGAATAGCAAAATATAATCAACTTTTAAGAATTGAAGAGGAATTGGGTGAAGCTGCAATATATCCTGGGTTAAGTGCAATCAACTTTGGTCAATAATTACTCTTTTTATAACCCAAATTTATTTTAAATGTCATCTTTAAACAGGGTGACATTTTTTTATAACAACAAAAAATATTTATGCTTTTTCTTGGTGAATTTTTTGCTTTATTAACTGCAATATCATGGTCTTGTGGTTCATTTTCTTTTGCAGAAGCTGCTCAAAGGATAGGCTCTATTCAGTTAAATGTTAATAGAATTATTTTAGCTTCGGTTTTCCTTATTATTACAATCCTTGTTTTTAATTTTGATTATTCTATCTCCGGTTATCAATTAAAATTTTTAGTTGTAAGCGGAATTATTGGAATTGTAATAGGGGATACATTTCTATTTAGTGCTTATAAAAAAATAGGTGCTCGACTAAGCATGTTGCTTATGTCGGCAGCTCCTATTATTAGTACAATTCTTGCTTTTATTTTTTTAAATGAAAGTGTAAGTTTAACAGCAATTATAGGTATGACAATAACAATTTCAGGAATAGTATTAGTTGCAATAAATAGTGATAATTCTCCTAATGCTAAATATAAAATAACAAAGGTTGGAATAATGTTAGGGTTATTAGCTTCAGCCGGGCAGGCAATAGGTTTGATATTTGCAAAGGAAGCTTTTAATTCAGGAGAGCTTAATGAATTTGTTGCAACATTTGTAAGAATATTTTCTTCGGTGCTATTTATTTTGCCTATAACAATTGCTATAAAAAAATATAAAAACCCGATTAAACTTTACATAAAGGATACAAAAGCTTTTTTATTTACTATTATTGGAACTGTATTCGGTCCATTTCTTGGTATTACACTTAGTCTATTAGCAATAAAATATACAAAAATCGGAATTGCATCTACTATAATGGCAACGGTTCCTGTTATAATGTTACCGATGTCTAAATATTTGCACAAAGAAAAATTTAATTGGAAAATTATTTTAGGTACATTTTTGGCGGTCGGAGGTATTGCAATTATCTTTTTAAGATAAGTCTGTATCTCTGTGAAATTTATTATTGATTCTTGTCCATTGTTTTGATATAATTATTTGGAATTATTCAGATAATAATTAATTAAGGAAAAAATTATGAAAAAAATATCATTTCTTTTTATTATTTGTTTTTTATTCTTTGGTTTTAATTCAGGTAATGCACAAGTGAAATTAATTTTAAGTGGTGGTGTACAGGTGCCAACGGGTGATTTCAAAAATGTTAACGATGTAGGGTACGGCGGATCCGCAGATGTTGAATTTAGTTTACCATTAGTTGGGCCTACTTTTTTTGTTTCAGCAGGATATGACAGATGGAAAATATCAAATACTGACTATAGTAACACATTTGTTCCAATACTAGGTGGCGTAAAATATTTTTTTGGAACTCCGGGTGGTTTAGTTACACTATATTTTGGCGGCGCACTTGGTATTGCTATCATCAGCAATAATATTCCAGACATAGGTTTATTTCGAAATCCTGGATCAGAAAGCAAATTTATGTGGTCTCCTTCTGTTGGTGTTAGATTAAGCAACATAGATTTTAATGCTAAATATCAAAGTTTCTCATCTGGTGGGTCAACAGTTTCTTGGTTTGGTCTTAATCTTGGAATTGTTTTGGGCAGATAATTAAATTATTAAATGCTCTTCATCTTTTGGAGATTATTTTTATTACTTCATTTTTTTAACCACAGAGGAAACAGAGTATCACAGAGAATAATATTTATTTATACATCTAGAGCTTTTTCTTTTTCAACATTTAATCCTGATTTAATTAATTCAAAACATAAACATTCTTTGTAAGCACTTTCCAATAAACCAGGACCTAATCCTCTATGTACTTTTATAGATTTATTAATAATTTCTGATGTAATCTAGTTTATTTCCATCTCTGTTTCCTCTGTGCTCTCTGTGGTTAAATAGCTCTTTAAACTCCAAGCTCTTCTTTAACTTCTTTAAAAGCATTAATTGCAAAATCCAAATCTTCTTTAGTATGAGCCGCAGAGATCTGAACTCTAATTCTTGCAGTACCTTTTGGTACTACAGGATAAAAGAATCCGATAACATAAATACCTTTTTCCAATAATTTAGAAGCCATATTTTGTGCAAGCGCCGCATCACCAAGCATTATAGGAACAATAGGGTGTTCACCTTTTTTAATTTCAAAACCGGCTTCACTAATTTTATCACGAAAATATTTTGTGTTGTCTTCTAATTTATCTCTCAAAGCTGTAGTTGAGCCTAACATTTCTAAAACTTTTAATGATGCTGCAACAATACTAGGTGCAACAGTATTAGAAAATAAATATGGTCTTGATCGTTGACGAAGCAGATCAATAATTTCTTTTCGTCCACTTGTATAACCTCCGCTTGCTCCACCAAGTGCTTTTCCTAGTGTTCCGGTTATAATGTCCACTCTGCCTAACACACTATTATATTCAGGTGTTCCTTTTCCATGTTTTCCCATAAATCCTACTGCGTGGGAATCATCAACCATTACCATAGCTCCATAATTATCAGCAAGATCACAAATGTCTTTTAAGTTTGCAATAAATCCATCCATTGAAAAAACACCGTCAGTAGCAATAAGAATATGATTTACATTTTCCGTTTTAGTTTCTTTTAATTTTTCCTCAAGGTCATTCATATTGCTGTTTTTGTATCGGTATCTTTTAGCTTTACAAAGTCTCACGCCGTCGATTATGCTTGCGTGATTTAACTCATCACTAATTATGGCATCATTTTCATTAAGTATAGTTTCAAACAAACCTCCGTTAGCATCAAAGCAGGATGTATAAAGTATTGTATCTTCAGTTTCTAAAAATTCTGTTATCTTATTTTCCAGCTCTTTGTGTATTTGCTGAGTACCGCAGATAAAACGAACAGATGATAAACCATAGCCCCAATTGTCGTAACTTTCTTTTGCTGCTTTAATTATTTCAGGATTATTTGCTAATCCCAAATAGTTGTTAGCACACATATTTAGTACCATTTGTCCTGTAGAAACTTTTATGTTTGCATTTTGCGGACTTGTAATAATTCTTTCATTTTTAAAGAGACCTTCATTTTTAATATCAGTTAAAATTTTATTGTAATATTTTTTTATTGAATCGTTCATATTAAACTCCAATATTTTTATCTGTGATGATTAGCTGTATCTGTGTTAATCCGCGTGCCTACCTTTTTGGTAAACAGGTTCTATAGAACACTGACATCGCGGATTACGCTGATTCTTTTTCCCAATTAAGGATAATTTTACCGGATTTTCCTGATTTCATTAATTCAAAAGCTTTTTTGTAATCTTTATAAGAAAACCTGTGGGTTATAATTTTTGTAATATCCAGACCTGATTGAATCATTGCAGTCATTTTATACCATGTTTCAAACATCTTTCTTCCGTAGATACCTCGAATAGTTAAACCGTTAAATACAATTTTTTCCCAATTAACTGCAGCGCTTGATGGCAGAATTCCAAGTAAAGCAATACTTCCACCATGGTAGATAACATCTATCATATCATTTAAAGCTTTAGGACTGCCAGACATTTCAAGTCCAACATCAAATCCTTCTGTCATTCCAAGTTTTTTTATAATATTAGAAAGTTTTTCTTTTGATACATTGACCACTGTTGGTACACCCATTTTTTTTGCAAGTTTTAATCTATCATCATTTATATCGGTGATTACTATATTTCTTGCTCCTGCATGTTTAACAATTAATGCTGTCATTATTCCTATTGGACCTGCACCGGTAATTAATACATCCTCTCCATTAACATCAAAAGAAAGGGCAGTGTGGGTAGCATTTCCAAATGGATCAAAAATAGAAAAAACTTCTTCAGGGATATTCAGATCACAGTGCCATAAGTTAGAAACCGGTATAGATAAATATTCAGCAAAACAACCTGAGCGATTAACACCAACACCTTTTGTGTTTGGGCATAAATGAAATCTACCGGCAAGGCAATTTCTGCAATGTCCGCAAACAATGTGTCCCTCGCCGCTCACCAATTCACCAATTTTTACATCATGTACATTTGAGCCGATAGCAGAAACTTCACCAACATACTCATGCCCGGTAACCATTGGAACAGGAATAGTTTTTTGCGCCCATTCATCCCAATTATAAATATGTATGTCTGTACCGCAGATAGATGTTTTGTGGATTTTAATTAATACATCATTAACACCAATTTCAGGTACAGGCACTTCTTCTAACCAAATTCCCGGTTCTTTTGATTTTTTTACAAGGGCTTTCATAGTTTTTTTCATTAATTATCCCATTACTAAAAGTTTTGTTGTTTAAAATTATGGATATGGATTATAAAGGACAAATTCAAAAAATTTAATGGTCAGTTATTCTTTTTAATAAAAATTTTTAATATTCAATTTGTTTAGATAATTTGTGTTTTATTATCTATTAACATTTCTCTATGGGTGACAATTATGAAAGTCTATAAAATCTTTTTCTTTTCTTTTTTAGTTCTTTTATTTATAACTGCAGTAAAAGCTCAAACAAAAACTCCGGAAAATTGGCTTACACATTTTGAAAAGTCTAATTTTTTAGAAACGGCTAAATATGATGAAACAATGTCATATTTTAAAAAACTTGCTGATGCTTCGTTATATGCTAAGATGTTATCTTTTGGAGTTTCACCTCAAGGAAGGAAATTATATTGTTTGGTTGTTTCTAAGGATAAAGCATTTATTCCTGTTGAAGCAAAAAAAACAGGCAAACCAATAATTCTTATTGAAAACGGAATACACTCCGGAGAGATTGAAGGTAAAGATGCTTCAATGATTTTGCTTAGAGAAATATTGATCACAAAAGTAAAGGAGAATTTAATTGATAACACAATATTACTAGTCGTTCCTATTTTTAGTGTTGATGCACACGAAAGATTTGGCAGTTATCACAGAATAAACCAAAATGGGCCCACTGAAATGGGCTGGCGTACGACTGCACAAAATATAAATTTAAATCGTGATTGGACAAAAGCAGATGCACCGGAAATGAAAGCAATGTTAAATTTATTTTCTTCATGGCTGCCGGATTTTTTTATTGATACTCACACCACAGACGGTGCTGACTATCAGTACGCAATAACTTATGCAATGGAAAAGTATAATAATATTTTTGCTGAAACCGGAAACTGGATTAAAAATAAATTAATTCCATACTTTGAAAAGAAAGTAAATGAAGATGGGTTTTTAATAACACAATATTTTGGTTTTAAAGGTTATAAAATAGAAGATGGAATAACAGGTGGTTCTTTTAGCCCGCGTTTTTCACATTCGTACGCGTCAGCACAAAATCGTCCCGGATTATTAATTGAAACTCATATGATGAAACCATACAAAGAAAGGGTATTTTCAACAAAATCTTTATTAAATGCGGTTATAGAATTTGTAAATAATGATCCAGATAAAATTATTAATTTAAACAAGCAGGCAGATGTTGATGCAATAAATAGATATTCTATAAATAAAAAATATTTACCTCTTGCTTTAAAATTAACAAATGCAAACAAACCTTTTACATTTAAAGGTTTTCAATCCGTTAGAGATTCAAGCTGGTTATCAGGTGGAATTTGGACAAGATATACTAATGAGAAAGTGGAAATTAAAACTAATTATCATGATGAAATGGTAATTTCAGATTCAGTTTCTGTTCCATCAAAATATTTAATTCCGGAAGAATGGGGTACTTGGGATGGTTTAATTGAAAGAATTAAATTACACGGGATAGAAGTAAAACAGTTAACTGATCCAAAAAAATTTATTGTTACAATATATAGATTCAACAACAAAAAATTTGCAAACTACTCTTACGAAGGACATCAAAGAGTTATAACTGATTATGATTCATACACAGATACAGTAACAATGCCAAAGGGTACATTTGTTATAAATACAGATCAAAGAGCTGTAAAAATAATTGTGAATTTACTCGAACCAAAAGCTGAAGATTCTTTTTTACAATGGGGATTTTTTAATTCAATTTTTGAAAGGAAAGAATATTTTGAAAGCTATGTAATGGAAAAAGTTGCAAGAGAAATGATTGAAAAAAATCCGGAATTAAAAATAGAATTTGAAAAAAAATTATCTGAAGATAAAAAATTCAGTGAAAGTCCAAGGCAAAGATTAAATTTCTTTTATGAACGATCTCCTTATGTTGATGATCATTTAGATGTTTATCCAATTATGAGAGTAGATAAATAATCATTAAAATAAATTATATCTCAGAATTGTATTAAATTACAATGTAAATTTAAAAATTTTATTTGCTTTTTAGAGAATTAAAGATATAACAGGGAGAATTAAAAAATGAATACAAGAACAGAAACAGACAGTATGGGGAAGATAGAAGTACCAAAAGATAAATATTACGGGGCACAAACGGCTCGTTCATTAATAAATTTTAAGATCGGCGGTGAAAAATTTCCGAGAGAATTAATCAGGGCTTTAGGTATTCTTAAAAAAGCTGCAGCGCTTACAAATAAAGAATTGGGAACATTGTCGGCTGAAAAAGCAGATCTTATAGTTAAAGCTGCTGATGAAGTTATTGAAGGAAAATTAGATGAACATTTTCCATTAGTTGTTTGGCAAACAGGAAGCGGCACACAAACAAACATGAACGCAAACGAAGTTATTTCAAACAGAGCTATAGAATTAACAGGTGGTGAAATTGGAAGCAAAAAACCTATTCACCCAAATGATGATGTTAATAAAGCTCAATCTTCAAACGATACCTTCCCCACAGCAATGCACATTGCAACTGTTGAGGAAATTCACAGAAGACTTATACCGATGGTAACAAAATTGAGAGATGCTTTAGATAAAAAAGCAAATGAATTTAAAGATATAATTAAAATTGGCAGAACTCACTTAATGGATGCTACTCCGCTTACATTGGGACAGGAGTTTTCCGGTTATGTTCAGCAATTAACAAACGGATTGGAAAGAATAAACGGAGCAATGCCACGACTTTATGAATTAGCTTTGGGCGGAACTGCTGTAGGAACCGGATTAAACACACATCCTGATTTTGCTGTTAAATCGGCAAAGAAAATTTCTGAAATTACAGGCAAAACATTTGTTACTGCCAGAAATAAATATGAAGCACTTGCAGCACACGATGTATTTGTAGAATTCAGCGGTGTTTTAAAAACTCTTGCAGCATCTCTAATGAAAATAGCAAATGATATTAGATGGTTAGGTTCAGGTCCAAGATGTGGAATAGGCGAAATTCATTTACCTGAAAATGAACCCGGCAGCTCAATAATGCCTGGTAAAGTAAATCCAACTCAATCAGAAGCAATGACTATGGTTTGCGCACAAGTATTTGGAAACGATACTACTATAAATTTTTCCGGTGCAAGTGGAAATTTTGAGCTTAATGTTTTCAAACCTGTAATTATTTTTAACACATTGCAGTCAATAAAATTACTTGCAGATGCTTGTGAAAGTTTCACAGATAATTGCGTTGTTGGAATTGAGGCAAACAAAGAAAATGTTAAAAAGAATTTAACAAATTCATTGATGTTGGTTACAGCGTTAAATACTGTGATAGGTTATGACAGTGCAGCAAAAGTTGCTAAAAAAGCTTTTAAAGAAAACACAACTTTAAAAGAAGCTGCTATTAGTTTAGGTCTTTTAACAGCTGAAAAATTTGATGAAGTTGTAAGACCGGAAAAAATGATTAGTCCAAAAAAATGAAAAAGGTAATTAAATGAAAAAGCTGATTTTTATTTCTGTAATTTCATTTTTTCTATTGAGTGGATTTCTTTGTAGTGAAGATATTCAAATTCTAAAAGGAACAGTTATCCATATAAATTTAGAAGGTGGATTTTGGGGTATTATAGGTGATAATGAAAAAAATTACGATCCACAAAATTTACCTGAAAATTTTAAACGAGACAGTTTAAGAGTATCGTTTGAATATAAGATAAGTGAAAATCAAGCCAGCACTCATATGTGGGGACAACTAATTGACATCGTTAAAATTGTAGAAATATAAAACCAAGTTCTGCTAAGCTAAAGGCGTAATAAATTGAATTGGAATGGAATACTCTCTCTTTTGTTAGCCAGTGTGGAATTACTTTTTGTGATTAACTTATTAATTTTTGCACAAAAAAATGAGTTAAACAGAATTGCAGAAACCCTGATATTTATATTGATGTTATATCAATTACTTGAGTTTACAATCTGCAGAACGGTACCTGATAATAATTGGATAATCTACATAGCTTTTTCCGTAATAGCATTCTTACCACCTTTAGCTCTTTTATTTATTTTGAATTTAAAAGGGATACATAATAAGTTTATTAAGTTGATATTTCTTCCTCCCATATTCTTCACTGTATTTTATTATTTTAATATAAATTATTTTCAACTGGTTGAATGCACTTCTATGTATTCTATCTATAAATATCCGTATGGAGATCTGTATGGATTTTTTTATTATGTACCGGTAATTACATCTATAATAATATTGTTCAAAGAAACATTAGTAAAAAGAAGATCAGAGTTGATAATTTTATTAGTTGGACTCTTAGTGATGTCATTCCCGGTTGTTGTTGCTTTTATATTAAAACTTTTTGGTGACGGTAGATTAGTTGCTACAATTGTTAGTGTTATGTGTAAATCAGCATTCTTCTTTGCTTTTTCTTTATTTTATTTTGCTCTTCATAACAAATCTGTAAAAGATAATGCCTGAAATAATTTTAAATATTTATCTCATCATAAATAATAACTTTGTTGAAGAATTCAGAGCTGTTAGTTATAAGAAGGAAGGGAGTGATAACGATAAAATTGATTTCTTAAAAAGTAAAGTTAAATCAGATTATAATAATGCTGTTCGATTTGATTCTCCAACCGATAACAAAGGTAAATTTATGAACTATAATAAATTTTACAAACTAGAGAAAAAGGGAAGACATTTTGAATTATTCGAAAGTATATTTTCTAGTTTCGATGTTTCGGAAAAACCGCTTGTTTGTGTTACACCGGTAGTTGATGGGAAAATTATAAATTAAATTTTTCCCAGTACTTCAGATAGAGATTTTTCAATTGCTGATTTTAACTCTCTTATATTTACCGGCTTTTTAAAAATATAAGATACGCCTATTTCTTCATAATCATGAATTGCAGACTTATCGATATTTCCGCTAAGAACTATAAATGGTGGTTTAATTTTTATCTCTGATCTACTTACTTCTTTTATCAGATTATATCCGTTCATCTCCGGCATATCATTTTCAGTAATAACAAGGGCGGGTGTGTTATTATTAATTATTTCTAAAGCTTCTTTACCGTTAGCTGCAGGTATTATTTTATATTCTGGAGTAATATTATTTAAAATTTTAGAATATAAAAATGAATCAGTTTTGTTATTATCAACAAATAAAATATTGTCAGATGCTATAGGTAAAGTAAATAAAAACTCTGTCCCTTTTCCGTAAGTACTTTTAACTTTTATTTCTCCGCCATGTTTGTCAATTATCTCCTTAACTAAGGAAAGACCAAGTCCACTTCCTTTTTCACCTTTAGTACCTTCTGAAGTGTATTTAGCATCCACATTAAATAACTTATCTAAATTTTCTTCTTTAATTCCAATGCCGTTATCTTTTATTGAGAATTCAATAAACCTTGATCTTTCTTGAGGTTTATTTGATATAATAATTTCACCATTTTCTTTAGTAAATTTTAGCGCATTTGAAAGTAAATTATTAAAAACCTGTTGCACAAGATCTTTATCAACAAACACATTTGTTTCATCTTTTAATTTAGAATTTAATGTTATGTTTTTTTGTATTGCAACACCTGACATTAAATTAATGGAAGAATTAACAATATCTTTTATTTGATATCTATCTGGTTCAAACCTAACTCTACCAGTCTGAAGTCTTGTCCAATCTAATAATGAATTTACGAGTGACAACATTGAGTTAGATGAGTCTTGAATAAACTTGATGTATTGTGTTTTTTCTTCTTCTTTTAATTCGTTATCGTTTAAGAGTAAATCTGTAAAACCTACAACAGAACTAAAAGGTGTTCTAAGGTCATGAGAAATTATTGAAATAAATCTATCCTTGGTTTCATTTAATTTTATCAATTTATCACTTGATTTTTTTAATTCTATTTCTGCTTTTTTTCTTGCTGAAATATCACTAACTAAACCAAATAATTTTTGAATTTCGCCTTTTGAGTTTCTGATTATATTCAGTTTATTTCTTACCCAGACAACATTACCAAGTTTACTGATAAGCCTGAATTCAATTTCACCTGACATTTGTATTTTACTTTTAAAAAGGTTTTTAAGTTTCTTTTTTACTCCTGCAAAATCATCAGGATGAATTATTTTTAATAGCATTTTCGTATCAGTTAAAAATTCATCTTGGGAGTAATGTGTAATTTTTTCTACAGAACTTGTGTAAAATATAGGTCTGATACTATTATCAATTCTTTCAAATGTGTAAAGGAAGTCATCTATATTATCTGTTATATTTCTATATTTTTCTTCTGATTGTTTTATGATTTCTTGAACTCGTTTTTTCTCAGTAATATCTCTTACGCTTATTACTAAATATTTTACAGTGTTTACTTTAAACAATGAAGCTGAAGCTTCGCAATAGAAATTAGATTTATTTTTTTGCTTAGCCAAAAATTCAAATATAGAATATAATTTATTTCCATCCTTTATCAGTTTTAGGTATTCTTCTATTTTGTTTGAGTCTTTTACATCTGCCAAGGATATAAAGTTTAACCCTAGTAAATCTTTAGTGTTTTCATATCCAAAAATCTTTGCAAATGAAGTATTAGTTAATTCAAATTTGTTATCTTTTATTAAAGCAATGCCATCATTGGAAGAACTAAAAATTGAACTGAATAATTCCAGTTCTTTTTCAAAAAATTCTTTTGAAGTAATATCAGTTAAATAACAGTTAAAATATTTTACTTTTAATTTCTCATCTAGGACAGGATAAAATTTAATTATAAAAATCGTTTTATTTTTCTGATTGGTAATAAACGGTAATTCCATTACGGTTGTTGAGGTATCATCGAGTGATTTTATATTAAAATTATCTGCGACAAAAGAATCAAAATCAATAAAATCATTTATGCTTCTGCCCAAGATCTTTTCCTTAGACAGAGATAGTGTTTTACATAAAATTTTGTTTACATAAATGAATACTCCGTCTTTATCTATGTTACAGATATTTTTATCTGTATTCATTACAATATTTCTATACTTTTCTTCTTCAGCTTTTAGTTGTTCATATTCATCAATCCAAACAGAAACATTTGTACAAAAAACAAATACTGAATCTTTCTCTTCATTTGTGAAGGTAAATTTGGCTTCAATTGTTTCTTTTTGTCCATCATTTTTGAAAACAGAAATATTCTTTGTAATTGTATTTGTTTCTTTTAATTCTTCAACTAAGGCTTCAAAATATTCTAGATCGAACAGACCGAGGATACGCCCAAAAAACTTATTATAAATCTGGCTTTTTGTATAACCAAATAATTCTTCTGAGGATTTATTCCAAAAAATTACCTTACCTTTTAAATCAACTGTAAAAACAGCATCAATAACAGATTCAACTAAATGCTGATAATTTTGAAGTTCACTTTTTTCAACATTTAATATTCCAATTTTTTTATCTAATTCATCACTTTGCTGTTTCAACTTTGTGATTTGCTCAATCAATTTATTTTTTTCGTCTTTAAATAATTCTTTTTCAGCATCTAGTTTCTCAGATTCTCTTTTTATTTTATTTTCAACATTTATTTTTTCCGAAATATCAAAGATAGAAATGAAAAATAATTTTATGTTTTGGGCATGATCTAAAGATGGACAAACTTCAGCCTGCAGTATTGAGTTCTTATATTCAAAATTAAACGAGACATTTTCTTTAGATTTTTTAGTTTTGTTTAATGCCGGATTAAATTTATCTGAATAATTATTTAATAATTTAGTCGTAAATTTTTCTCCGATTGAGATGTCTGTAAATAAACCTTCTATGCCCTTTCCAAATGTATGAAGTATGTTTCCTGAAGTATCAACAATTAAATGGTAACCATCTTGGGAATTAATAAAATCCCACAAATAACTAGATTTAAGTTTTTCTTCTTGCTGTGTTTCTAAAAATATTTTTGAATCTTCAAATAATAAAATTCCCCCTGCAAATTCATTTTCCTCCCAAAGAGGAGCTCCTTTTACTAGTAATGTAATTGAGTAATTATCAATTCCTTTTTGTGTCTTAATTTCAATTTCAATATAATTTCCTTCAGCGAGAGACATAACCTCATCAACAAAGTTTTTACCCAAATCAGAAAACTCAGTTAATATGTTTTTACCCAAAAGATCATTTGATTTAATTTTGTAATGGTTGGCAAATTTTAAATAGTTTTCATTTATGTAATCAATTTTCCAATCAGAAGAGAATGTAATTATCCCTATTGGTGCTTTATCAATAACGCTAGATAAATAACCTTCGCGGGTGAGAGCTTGTAATTTTTCTGTAGTTTTTCTCATTAACTCAATTATTATTTAAAAACATTAAGATTAAATCAATAATCGTGCTAATATTTTATAAAATTATTAAAAAAACAAATAAATGTGTTTTTTATGTTATTTATATTCAAAATGATTGAAAAGAGACTAAAATCATAGATTTTGAAATAGCACTTCAATTCCTTATTGGAATTATTTATAAATTGAAATAAATAATTATTTATAATTTGTCTCAAATTGATTGGCTTTAACCAATTATCCTAAAATGAGCAAATTTAATTCTTTTTGAGTTTAATATAATACAACATCCAATTTAATTGCCATGTCTTTCCATTGTCATTCGAAGCTTCCCAATCCCAGTCAAGTTTATCTTTAGTAATATTATAAAAAACTATTCTTTGCAAAGATACAGAATTATTTTTTCCTGTGATTTGTCTAGACATTGTTATTTCCATAAACTGTATCACCTTTTTGAGTTATCCCAAAAACACCCTAATTACCAACCCAAAAGTCAAATTGTTTTGCTTCTATTGATGAACAAGATGGGGCGTTATTAGTTTGAACAAAATTAATTTGTGTTGAAAATAATAGAAATAAAATAAAAAAAGGGAATTTGTAATAAATATTTTTCATGATTCTCCTATTTTGATTTTTTATAATATAAAATATTAATTGAATAGATATCTTTGCTAATGAATTAATGGAATTAAATTTTGTAAATTTATATCATAAAGTCTACAATAAAAATACTATGTTAAATTTAATAGGTTTATTAGGTAATAAAACTCTAAAATTCTTACAAGAATCAGGGCAGGTTTTTAATCTTTTTTGGCAAATACTTAAAAATTTTACTCAAATAAAAAAAAGTAAAAAATTAATTTTTTCTCAAATGGAACAAATTGGGGTAAATTCTTTACCACTTGTTTTAATTATTGCTGTGTTTACCGGTGCTGTTGCAGCGTGGCAAGCTGCCTATCAATTAAAGGGAATAGCGCCAATGTCATTATTGGGTGGTGCAACAAGTAGAGCTATTATTACCGAACTTAGTCCGGTATTAACTGGTATTGTTATCGCTGGTAGAATTGGTGCATCTATTGCAGCTGAAATTGGGACAATGAAAGTTACTGAACAAATAGATGCGTTAGAAACAATGGCAATAAATCCAATAAGATATTTAGCAATGCCAAGGTTTTTAGCATCAATTTTAATGATGCCTTTGCTTGCTGTTTTTGCTAATGTTATAGCAGTTGCAGGTGCATATTTAGTTTCTAATTATTTTTTAGGATTATCGTTCAATGTTTTTTTTCAATCTGTAGAAAGATTTTTTAGTATAACAGATTTTATTGCCGGAATAGTAAAAACAGTAATTTTTGGAGGCATTACTGCAATTTTAGGATGTCATATTGGGTTTAGAACAATTGGGGGAGCGGAAGGTGTCGGAAAAGCGACGATTCGTTCATTTGTTCTTTCCGCAGCTTTTATTTTAATATTAGACTATCTACTTTGGATGCTATTATTTTAACCCAAAAAATTCATTGGAAATAAATTTTTTGCCGAAGGCCGCTATATAAAATGT
>PFVA01000165.1 GCA_002790365.1 Ignavibacteriales bacterium CG_4_9_14_3_um_filter_30_11 | reverse complement strand
ATATGATCTTTATTTACTTACAAATTGTCGGCCCGGAGGGCAGGTTTTCCAATGGAAAATCTGGGTTAAAAAAATATTTTGTCATAAAAAGAGCTCTCATTTATTGAGAGCTTTTTTGTTTTAAATAATATCAATTTAATATCATAACCACTATTGCCACGACATTTATGTCGTTGACAAAGAATAAAGAAGGAGAGGTTCGGCTTTAGCTGCAATTATTAAAATTTACACTATCTCTTCAACTCCTTCTGCTTCCGGTAAATAAAATTTTACAGACGACCCTCTCTTTTTAATCTTTTTATTTATTAAAACACTATGAATAATTGTTGTATCATCAGCTATAGAGGAGCCATAAATATAACTCGTTCCTTTTATCAAAACATCCTTACCTATTTTGGTTGGTAAGTTCTCACTGCCTGTAATGTTAACGCGAGATTCTATTCTACAACCTGCACCAATTGTAACCATTCCTTTAATAATATTAGCATCATAAACCATAACATTGTTTCCAATTGTCATTTTTTGTTTTTCATATGTGGTTAAACTTACATTCGGATAAACAATTATATTTTTTCCAAACCGGATATTCCCACGAATATAAGCTCTTCTTTTAAATTCTAAATTGTAATTTAATTTAGCTCCTTTATCAATATGCACGCCCTTTCCAATTTTAATATCAAGCGGAATATTTTTTTTATCTAATTTTAATATCTGTTCAATTACAGAATCTTCAATATAAAAATCATCATTGTCTTCAATTTCAATTATGTCTTTGAGTTTTTCATATATTTTCTGTCTTGCAATATTCTCCATTTCCTTCAGAACGGATTTATTATTAAATCCCATTATAGCGTTTTGATCTTTAGGACTTACTGCTCTTACACTGAATTTATTATCATTAAACAATTTAATCAGATCAGTTATATAAATTTCTTTCTGAACATTTTGGCTTTTAATTTTTCCGATCAGTCGATTTAATTTATCAAACTTGAATGCGTATATACCTGAATTATATTCTCTGCAATTTATCAATTCTTCTTTAGTGTATGCTTGATTAGAACTATTAAATTTTACATTATATAATTTGTTTTCATGCAAAGCATTTATGTCTTTTGCTTCTAATATTTCTATTACTCTTCCTTTGTTGCTTCCATTGCTTTCACCAAAATCGTTTTTATCTTTTACCCTTACTATTCTTCCATATGAATTATATTCAGACGCACCACTAAAAATACCGGTCAACACCATCATGTCACTATCAGAATTAATAAATTTACTTCTGAAAGTTGAAATAGTTTTTTTATCAATTAGCCCAACATCCCCTGGTAGGATATATACATTGTTAAATTTTTCGTTTTGTTTAAGAATGTTTAAAGCAACTTTTACAGCATGGCCGGTTCCATTTTGATTTGTTTGAATTACATATTTAGTGTTTTTATGTTTACCTAAAGTTCGCATAACTTCTTCTGCTTTAATTCCTACCACAACAATTGTATTTGAAGTTAAATTTTTTGCATTATAGACTCTTTCAACAGTTGGCTTTCCCCAAATTTTATGGAGCATTTTTGAAGTTTGGGATTTTATTCTTTTGCCGTGGCCTGCAGCTAATATTATAAAAAGTTCTTTAGATTTTTTATTAAATGGAGAGGAAAATTCTTCAGCTAAATTTTTTAATCTACTTTCTTCAGATATGGTCATGAATTTGCTCCGTATAAATTTCTTTGTTTTTATTACTCAATTTAAATAATGCAATATTCAATCCAAGAGTAAACCAAACTAGTGTAATAATTTCATGGTCACCAAAATTCATTTCAGTTAAACCCGCAACTACAAATGCACAAAACGATGCTAACGCTCCAAGTGAATATGATGATACAAATTTTTGTCCGAGAGTTTCTTTATAAATTTTTAGTTGAATTATAAACACCTTATAAAATAAATAAACTACGGCAATAAAGCCGAATAAACCTAAAGTAACAAGAACATGAATAAAATTATTGTGCATATGTCCTTGAATTTCTTTGTCATAATAATTTTTATATTCTTTATATAAATTTTGAAGATCAATGTCTCCAACTCCTATAATAGGATTATTTAAAAATATTTTCCATCCTGCTTCCCATAATTTAAACCTAACAGAATTTGAAGGAAGATAAGGATCAAAAATACTTAACAACCTACTTCTTTTTATAAATGTTGTGTAAATTTTATTATTGCTATAGACTAAAGATTTTGCTCCATATCCAATTTGGTTTTGCATTTTTATTTCTAATTTATCACCAACCGGATAATTAAATTCATACAAGTATCCACCTAAACTTGATGCAAACAGATGATTTTGTGAAAATGTCCAATTATTTAAACTTCTTAACTCAGATTTTCTGTCAGTTTCAATGAACTTTTTATTATTAATTGTAAATAACCCAAGTCCATTTTTATCAGAGATAAATATCTTTCCATCCAAATAAAAAATAAAATCTATGTTGGATTGATTTTCATAATCAACTACTCTTTCAAATAAATTATTATATACTAATATTTTTTTGGGTGGTGAAAAAAACACAACATAATTTGAATCAATATAAAATTTTATTGCTTGTTCTAATTTATTAAATCTTTTGGGTGCCAATAGAGAATCAGCTAAATTAAATATTGTTAATCCACTATCAGAATCTAAAACATACAGATCATTTTTATAAATTTTATAGTCTGTTGTAAATCCGGGAGAGGCAATTTCTCTTTCTTCTTCTAAATTATTTGCTTCTTTATTTAATACTACAAATCTTGTATCAACAAGCTGTGCTAAGTATTTATTATTTATTAATTTGTTAAAACTTACAACCGGTGAAGGTAATATTATTGAATTTATAAGGCTTGAACCCTGATATATTTTAATTCCTTTTTCAAAATCACTTACATAAAACAAATTATCTTCCAGTAAAATGTTATTTACTCTTCCATCGGTTTTAAATTCAAGTGATTTATTTAATTCATTATTTGTTATATCATAAACACTAACTTCACTAATATTATTTTGAAGAAATAATACTACAAGTACTAAAACTACTAACGGTATTAATATTTTCCATTGTTTTTTTAATATTAAAATTATTAGAATTCCAAAAGCAGCACCCATCCAGCCTGTTCTTTTATAAGTTGAAAATAAAGCCAATAATGAAACCGAAAAACCGAGGAATAATAATATTCTATTTTTAAATGATCCTTTTTCGTTTACTAGAAATGCGAAAAAAAATAGAACGGTAAAAATTGTTATTTCACTTGCAGTAATAGGATATTGAAATAATGAAGGACCGGATTGTTCAACACTATAAAGATTAAAAATATAATATTTATATGCATATACTAAATATATAATTACTGTAAAAAGAGCAGCCCCCAAATAAAATTTAAAAAAGGTTTTTGCTCTTTCAATATTGGGAATTACAGATACTGTTGTAAATACTATTGGAATTAATAGTGCGTGTTTTAATAAATTATAAAAAGAATTTCCAGGTGAATTAGAAAATATAGTTGAGATTATTTCAGCTG
>PFVA01000130.1 GCA_002790365.1 Ignavibacteriales bacterium CG_4_9_14_3_um_filter_30_11 | reverse complement strand
AAGTCAAATTTATAAAATTAAACACAGGTAAATCAATTGAAAAAATTAACTTCATTATCTGCAACAATAATGTTTGTGTTAGCATTATTAATTATTTCTTCACCTAAAACTAACTCCCAATCATTAAGTGATAAACAAATAACTGATTATAAAAATGTTGCTAATCAATTTGTAAGAAAAGCTTTAGAAGATAGAAAAGGATATTTTCTTTTAAAAGAATTGACTGACATTGGTCCAAGATTAAGCGGCTCACCAAACTCCATAAAAGCTATACACTGGGCTGAAAAGAAAATGAAAGAACTAGGTTTTGATAAAGTCTGGCTACAACCAGTAATGGTGCCGCATTGGGAAAGAGGAAATATTGAAAAAGCGAAAATTGTTTCATCAAAAAAAATTAATAATAGAAATTTAGTTGTTAGAGCTTTAGGTGGTAGTATTGCTACTGATGCAAAAGAACTACAAGGAAAAGTAATTTCTATAAAAAGCTTTGAAGAACTTAGAGAAAAACAAGAACTAGTTAAGGGCAAAATTGTTTTTTATGATCGCCCACTTGATCAGGGTCTATACTCTGGCGGTTACGGTGGTGTTTGGAATTACAGAGTATTTGGTGCTGACAGTGCTGCAAAATATGGCGCAATAGGTGTTCTACTTAGATCAATAACTACTAAGTATGATAATAACCCACATACCGGAGTTGTGTTTTACGCAGATCAAGTAAAAAGAATTCCTGCCGTATCTGTTGGCTATCTTGATTCAGATTTTTTAAGACAGGCATTAAAGGAAGAACCCAATTTAGAAGTTAATCTTAAATTAAATAGTAAATGGTTTGAAGATGCTCCTTCCTATAATGTAATCGGGGAAATTACAGGAAGTAAATATCCTGATGAAGTAATTACAGTTGGCGGACACATTGACAGTTGGGATTTAGGTGTTGGTGCTAATGATGATGGAACTGGTTGCATTCAATCAATGGAGGTATTGGATTTATTTAAAAGATTAAATATTGCACCACAAAGAACAATTAGATGTGTGTTGTTTATTAATGAAGAAAATGGTTCCAGAGGAGCTGAAGCTTATGGTAATTTTGCTGACTCTTCCATACAAGTAACAATTGCTGCAATGGAAGCTGATGCCGGAAGCGGAACACCCAGAGATTTTAGTGTTGATTCTGATTCATTAACAATTGAAAAAATAAAATCTTGGCTGCCGATCTTAGCTGAAACAGGAATTTTAGAAGTTGCAAAAGGTGGAAGTGGAGCTGATGTTGGAAGAATAAAATCTGCAAAAGCCAGAATTGGTTACGGACCTGATGGACAAAGATATTTTGATTATCATCATTCAGATAATGACCAATTTAGTATAATTCATCCAAGAGAATTTGAACTTGGTTCTGCTGCTATGGCAACTCTTGTGTTTATGATTGATAGAGAAGGATTATAATAGTAATTAATTTGCAACTTACAATAACCTCCGAGGTTTCTTAGCAAGTTTTTAATATTAAATCTGTAGCTTTTTTACCACTGATTACAGCACCTTCTAAAGTTGCAGGCAAACCTGTGTCAGTCCAATCCCCTGCCAAAAATAAATTGTTGATTTTTGTTTTTGTAGTTTGTCTTTTATTCAAATTTTCTACATTCGGGATAAAAGTAGCACTCTTTTCTTTAATTATTTTATAATCAATAATATCTTCCCTCTTTGTTTTGATATATTTTTTTAATTCCGCAAAACACATATCAATTATTTCATCATTGCTTTTTTTAATTAAGTAATTAGCATCACTTATCACTAAAGTAATGTGATCATCGTGATTAAATACCCAATGTATTGGTGAATTTATTAACCCATAAAATTTATTTTTAAGTTTATTAATTTTTAGCCAAATATGAATTGAAATTATACAAGAATATTCTAAACTAATATTTTTAATTTCATCTCCACTATAAAATTTAGTAAGTGCAGTAAGAGGAACAGCAGAAATTACAAAGTCAAAATCTTCTATTATTCTTTTATCTGTTATTATTTTAGTAACTGAGTTATTTTCTATTTTTAATTCTATAATATTTTCATTTAATGATATTTTGTTTCCCATTTTATTAATATAATTATTGGCCGGTTGGCAATAAGTCTCAGATAACCCTTTTTGGGGAATAATTAATGTAGAAGAGAAATTTCCATCTAAAAACATTTTTTTTAATATATCTTTGAATATCTGGGCTGATGCATTTTTTGTACCTGAATTAAGTGTCCCAACACAAATTATCTCCCAAAATGTTTTCCTTATATTTTCATTTTGTTTTTCACAAATCAACCACTCTTCGACTGTCAATTTGTTAAGATCAACATTCTTTGAAAAAGCCAATTTGATGAAAAAAGTTGTAAGAGATATTTTTTCACTAAAATTCAGAAAACTATGATTAAGTAAACCTATAAATAAATTTAAGGGATAAAATAATTTTGTTGCTTCTAAATAATGAATTTCTGAATTGCTATTTATAAAAGGAATAAAAAGTTGTCTTTGATAAAAAAAATTATCACTTGCATTTATAAGCGATATAAATTTTAAAGTTTCTTTATAACAACCCATTAAAATATGCTGGCCATTATCTATAACAGTTTTATTTTCCCTATCTTTAATAGAGTAAGCTCTGCCACCTAATTTATTTTTGGATTCAATTACTTCTGTTTTAATTCCAGATTTAGAAAGGTAAACTGCTGAGGTAAGTCCCGCTATCCCTCCTCCAATAACAATACACTTTTTCATGTATAAACTAAACTATATTTTGCCCAAGCTCCTATTGAAATTCCAAGTTTTTCAAAAAAAGATACGGAGATATTATTTTCATAAACATTATAATCTGCTGTAACTATTTTATTTAACATTCTTGAATAGATATGCTGCATAGCTCTAGCTGCAAATAAAGATGGTTTATCTTCCAATTGTAGAATTTGGTTAGCTTTATCAAAATAATGTTGAGCCCTTTGGGTTTCATATTTCATTAATTCTTGGAAATTGGCATTATAAGTTTTGTCCATCAATGCTTTTTCCGGATAATTAAATTGAGCCAGATCTTCCTGAGGTAAATAAATTCTTCCCTCTTCAGCATCTTTTTTTATGTCACGCAGAATATTTGTCAATTGAAAAGCAATACCAAGATTTATTGCATATTCTTTTGTCGATTTATGTTTATAACCAAAAATTTCTATGCACATTAATCCAACTGTGGAAGCAACTCTATAGCAGTATAAAGAAAGATCATCAAAAGTTAAATACCTATTTTTTTGCAAGTCCATATCCATTCCCCTAATAAGTTCAAAAAATGGATCTAAAGGAATATTAAAACGAGAAATTGTAGTGCCTAGTTTATTAAGTAAAGAATATTCTGAATGTCCTCGAAAAGCTTTTTCGAATTCAATTCTCCATTTTCTCAGCTTTTCATGTTTAACATCTAAAGAAGAGCCAACATCGTCAACAATGTCATCGGTTTCTCTGCAAAAAGCATAAACAGTATTCATTGCATCTCTTTTTTCTTGTGGTAACAATTTAAATGCATAATAAAAGCTGCTGTTGCTTTTCTTTGTTATTTGTTTTGCAGTGTTTATCATCTTATAAATATTGATTTACACAATAAAATTAAGAAATCCATATTTGATAAAGTAGGCCTGTTATTAAAAATTTTGTAATCAGATTTCTTTACTTGTTTCAAAATTTTCTCACCACCAAGTATTGTCCAGGCTATTTCATATTTCAAACTGCCATTAAGATAGGTCAAAAGTTTTCTGCCCTCCTTAAACAAATCTTCAATTCTTGATATGTTAAATTTCAAGATATGTTTTAAGTTAATATTATTTTCCTTTAATCGAAACATATTTTCATCAACATTAAATTTTTTCATTTCGTCTTGAGGTAAATAAATTCTTCCTTTTTTGTAGTCTATCTCAATATCCTGAATAAAAT
>PFVA01000010.1 GCA_002790365.1 Ignavibacteriales bacterium CG_4_9_14_3_um_filter_30_11 | reverse complement strand
TACAAAACTTTCCAATTGCACTCTTTCATCCATTGACCAATATTCATTGTGTCCGGCTAAAAAAACAATATCATAATTATTTAAAAAATTAGAATTTACATCAAGATCATACATTGATACTGTTTCAAATAATAAATTATTGTTTGCAGCCCAGTTAATTAATTTATTGCCATAAACATAGTAATCAGGAGATCCGAAAACTCCCAAGTCTTTTCCGGTTATAGTATCAATGCTTCCCATTGGTCTAAGGAAAGATATTTTATGTGATCTTTCTAAATTTGAAGAGTTAAATGCATAAATACTTTTTCCACCCCAATTATTGTATGCATTCCAAGTATTTGTACTTAATATAAAAAGAGTTTTTGAGTATGAACCGAGTGTGTCTTCTTTAACAATAAAAATAATTGCAGCTATTGAATCGGTAGTAATTTTATATTCAGCTCTGTAAGCACCGGTTTCCCAAGTTAAAGGTATTGTGTATTGTAAAGAAGGACTCCAATTGAATCCATTAATATAACCACTGTCAGCAGGTATATTTTGAACTGATGTATTAAAACTATCACTGTCTGCTTTATATATCGGTCCATTTTCTAATTTAAAAAAAGAAATCGCAATTTTGGGGAGTTCACTTGATATATAAAATGTAATTGTTTCACCCTGAGCTACCGAAAGTTTATCTACATAACCCCCTTTTTGTGGAAACAAAATATTGAATGGTATAAATAATAAAACCGTTATTAAAATAAATATTTTTTGAAAAAATTCAATTTTAAATGAAGGTGATAGCATAGTTTCTCTTATTTCATTTTTTATTGGATTGAATATAAATTTACTATAATTATTTCAAAATAGAAATGGATTTCAAAAGGTCTAAATTATTATTAAATGTTTTTTCTTTGTCTTAATATCTCAAATAAAATTACTCCTGTTGAAACGGAAACATTTAGTGACTGTATTTTCCCTTCCATTGAAATTTTAATTATATGATCACATTTTTCAGAAGTTAGTCGTCTAATCCCCTTTTGTTCATTACCCATTATAAGGGCAATGGGCATTTTATAATCTACAGAAGTATAATTAACAGCATTTTCTAAAGAACTACCCACAATCCAATAACCGTATTGTTTAAGTGTATCAATTGTTTGTGCCAGATTGGTAACCTGGCAAATTTTTAAATGCTCTACAGCACCTGCAGAAATTTTGGCAACAGTTTCATTTAATGGAGCACTCTTTCTTTTTGTTATAATTACTCCGTTTACATTAGCACATTCAGCAGTTCTTAAAATAGCACCAACATTATGAACATCCTGAATTTCTTCTAAAATTATTAATAATGGGTTCTGTATCGATTTAGTTTGTAAAATCAGATCATCAAGAGTTAAATATTCCCGTTCAGAAATTTTTGCAGCAACACCCTGTGAGTTTTTATTTTGAACAAGTTCATCAAATTTGTTTTGGGAGAGTTCGGTTAGTTTAATGTTTCTTTTTTTCGATGCGACTCTAATTGCATTTATTATTCCTCCGGTTTGTCCAAATCGAAGAATAACTTGTTCAATGTTTTTATTTGAGTTGATTGCTTCGAGCACAGGTTTTCTACCTATAATTAAAGCCATAAACAAAAACTAATGTTTAATTTCTTTTTTGCCGAGAAACTGCCAGCCCAAAAAGCCTGATGCTATCATAACAATAGAAATTATTTGTGCCTCAGTGAAATCAAATAATATTTTCGGGTTAAGTCTGATAATTTCTATAACAAATCTTTCTATGCCGGCAAAAATTAAATACAGCATAAAAAGTTTTCCCATTGCCCATTTTTTAGTTCTTAACTTCCAAAGAATAGCAAAAATTATTACACACAAAAGAAATTCATAAATTGGCGTTGGATGAAGAGGTGTATTATCAGGAAGAATTCCGTTTGGAAATTGTTTTGCCCACTCAGTACCCTGAAACATATAATGCGGTGGGACAGTACCTTTTGAATAATCTACGCCCCAAGGTAGATTTGTAGGTATTCCATAATCACCGTCACCTGATAAATGACATCCAATTCTTCCGATTCCATAGGCTAAAATTAAAGCAGGAGAAACGGAATCAGCAACCAGTAAAAATGGAATTTTTTTTCTTTTTAGATAAATCCAAATTGCAATAACAGACAATATTAATCCGCCGTAAAATGTAAGCCCCCCCGGTGAAAATGCTATCATAGGATCAGCAAGAAAAGCAGACCCGTTTTCAAAAAGATGAAAAAGTTTTGCACCAACAATTCCAAATACTATCGCAAGTATAGTTACCTCTGTGGAAAGATTTTTTGCAAGTTTTCTTCTTGCAAATTCTTTTGTTAAAATATAATTGGCTACAATAAATGCTATACCAACCATCAAGCCATAGCTATAAACTGTAAAAGGACCAATCTTAAATAATTCTGGATACATAATATTATTTTATTTTGTTTAAAACATTATCTAGTGAAATTAATTCCTGTTTACCTGAGGCCATATTTTTTAATTGAGCACTGTTAGATTTGAATTCTTCTCCACCAAAGAACAATACAAATTCAGTATTTAGTTTGTTAGCATCTCGCATTTGTGCTTTTATGCTTCTATTTAAATAATCAATCTCAGCAGATATATTATTCTTCCTTAAAGATTGTGCAAAGTTAAATGCATTTGAAATTAAATTTGTATCTAAACAAACTATATATATTTTAATAGCTGTTTGTAGAGTATTAAAAGATTTTTCGTTTTCACAAGCAATCAAAATTCTTTCCATTCCGGCAGCAAATCCTGTAGCAGGTGTTGGTTCTCCGCCAAGTTGTTCTACCAACAGATCATATCTTCCACCGCCGCAAAGTGCACTTTGTGAGCCAACATTTCCACTGATAATTTCAAAAGTAAGTTTGGTATAGTAATCTAAACCTCTCACCAAAGATGCATCAACTTCAAATGGGATTTGAGAGACTTTTAATATTGATTTAACTTGTTCAAAATCTTCTATGCTTTCGTTGTCTAAATGATCCAATAATATAGGTGCATTTTTCATCACTTCAATATCATTTTCAAGTTTGCTGTCAAAAATTCTTAAAATATTTTTTTTAATTCTATTTTTGCTTTCAGCTGAAAGTAAATTTTCTTTATCCTTTAGATATTTTTTTAATAACTTAATATACTTTTTTCGTGAGACAGGTGTTCCTAGAGAATTTATTTTAATGGTGAGGTCTTTAAGTCCCATTCCTTTAAGAATATCATAAGCAATATTTATCATTTCCACATCAAGTAAAGGAGAGTTGCTGCCCAAAGCTTCCGCACCAAATTGATGAAATTCTCTCAATCTTCCGGCTTGTGGTCTTTCTTGCCTAAACATTGGAGATATATAATAAAGTTTATTAAAAGATTGTTTTTTGCCTAATGAATGTTCAATAAAGGCACGAACAACGGATGCAGTCATTTCCGGTTTTAATGTAACACTTGTTTTGCTTCTATCTTCAAATGTATACATTTCTTTACCAACTATATCAGTAGCTTCACCAATTCCTCTTGAAAAAAGTGTGGTCTCTTCAAAAATGGGAGTTCTAATTTCTTGGTAATTATAAATGTTAAAAACAGAAGTAATTACATTTTCAAAATATTTCCAATTCCTGATGCTCTCAGGAAGAATATCTTTAGTACCTTTAATTGCTTTGATCATAAAAATATATTGCTAAACAAGTATTAGCTTGTCTTCCTCTTCTTTAAATATTTTATATAATTCTTCCGAGGTTTCTGCTTTTAATAATTTTTCTCTAAACCCATTTTCATTCATAAGTCTTGAGATACGGCTTAAAAGTTTTATATGCATACTAACCATATTATCTTTTCCTACAAGTAAAAAAATTAATTGAACCGGATCCCCGTCTAATGATTGATAATATATTGGAGTTCTTGCAATACCAAAAGCTGAAAGAATTTCAGTTGTTGCATTTGTTTTTCCGTGCGGAATTGCAAATCCTTTGCCAACTCCTGTTGACATTATTTCTTCTCTGCTAAAAACAGAATTTCTAATTTCTTCTAAATTTATTATTCTTTCATCGTTTTCAAATAAATTTATTAGTTCATTTATAGCATCATTTTTATTTGTTGCTTTTAAGCTGGGAATTATATTTTCAGGTTTTAATATTTCGCTAACTTTCATTTTATACCATTAATAAAATATAATAGAATAATTACTATATATAAATGTTAATTTACAAATACTAATAAAGTATATCAATTTAAAATTATATAATGAAGAACAGCGATTGCCAATAAGTTTTACAAACCTTAATTTAGGGTATTAAATTCTTCAAATATTAGGGGCTCTATGAATATTAAAAATAAAACTGTGCTAATACTTGGTGGTTTTGGATTGGTTGGTAGCGCAATTGCTAAAAATATAATTAAAAGTAATCCTTCCCGTATAATTATTACATCATTAAGACTTTCAGAAGCAGAAGATGCAGTTAAGCAATTGTATGTACAGTTTCCAGAAAAAGGTAAAAATTATTTTATCCCGTGGGGCGGAGATGTTTTTGTAAGAGATGATTATAAATATATTCCTAGAGGTGAATTATTATCTGATCCCAAAAAGAGAAAAATTTTAATCTCCGATATAATGGATGAACTTTCTGATGAGATACTAAAAAAATCTGCACTTTATTCTTTAACTAAGAAATACAAACCGGAAATTATAATTGATTGCATTAATACAGCGACAGCAATAGCATATCAAGATATTTACACTTCATACAGACAGATGTCTAAACAAATTCAAGATAAAGCAAGTTATGAGGATATAATTGCAAGTACCGAAATGTTATTATGCACACTTTATATTCCTCAATTAATTAGACATGTTCAAACATTATATTCCTGTATGTTGAATGTAAAAACAGAAACCTATATTAAAATAGGAACAAGTGGAACCGGTGGAATGGGGCTAAATATTCCTTACACACACAGCGAAGAAAAACCATCAAGAGTTTTACTTAGCAAATCATCTATAGCCGGTGCACATACTTTATTATTATTCTTAATGGCTAGAACGCCTGATGGTCCTATTACAAAAGAGATAAAACCCACAGGTGTAATTGCCTGGAAGAGAATTGAATTTGGTCAAATCAATAGAGGCGGAAAACCAATTGAATTATATGATGTGCCGTTAACACAAGCAGTTACATTAAATAAAAAATTAAAATTAAAAACAGACCAAAAATTTAACAAGACAGGAGAAGTTTTAAAATCTGTCTTTATTGATACAGGTGAAAATGGAATCTTTTCTAAAGGAGAATTTGAAACTATAACAGCCCAAAAACAAATGGAATTTGTTACACCGGAAGAAATAGCAAATGTTGTTATTTTTGAAATCAAAGGTGGAAATACAGGACACGATATAGTAAGTTCGCTTGACCATGCTACATTGGAACCTACTTATAGAGCAGGTTATATGCAACACGCGGCCGTAAATAAACTTACTGAATTAGAGAAAGTTAATGGTGTTGATAGTGTAGCTTTTGAACTTTTAGGACCACCAAGACTTTCTAAATTACTTTATGAAATTCACTTAATCAGTTTAATTCATAAATCAATGATGGATATTATTAATGATGATCCAAAAGCTTTATCTGATAAATGTAACAATATTATTGTGACAAATGATAAACTTAGAAATCAAATAATTTCTATAGGTATTCCAATTCTATTACCTGATGGAAAAACATTACTTCGTGCTGAAAATATAAAAATTCCACCTTTCAGAGGTGAAAATGAATTGGATATTACTAAAGAAAACATAGATAAATGGGCTACAGAAGGTTGGGTGGACCTAAGAACTAATAATATGAAAAAATGGCAGAAAAGATTATCTGAATTAATTAAAGAAGCTGAGAGTATTCCTGATAGTGATACAAGTTCAACTCATGTTCGGACAAAAGTATATTGGAATAATTTTGAAGAATTAAATATTGGAAGAATCTGTAGCTGGCTCTTCATTCACGAAGAGAAGGGCTTAAGAATGAAAGCTTAGAAAAAAATTAATTCAAATATGAATATATTCTGTTTAAAGCTATTCTAGCTTTATCATAATCCGGCATTAATGATTGCGAATATTCATAATTATTTTTTGCATGAAGCCACATACCTTTTTTCTCATAAATTCTACCTAAATTGAAATAAGGTAAATATTTTTCTGAATAACTTTCTAATTGAATTGCTTTTTCTAACCAAGGAATAGCTGCATCATATCTTTTTTTATAAGTCAGATAACAGGCTAGATCATTATATGCACTTCCATAATTACTATCTAATTCTATTGCATACCTGCATTGATTAATTGCATCAGTAAAATTACCTGAAAGGCAATATGCCCACCCAAGCAAGCAATACAATTCTGAAGTAGCATGCCTGCTTAATAGAGTAGTATATTGAGCAATAGCTACTTCCAAATCACCATTTAAATGGTTCTTTTTTGCTTTATTAATTAATTCAATAAAATCCTTGGAATGACTCATTTCCATGTTAGTCCCACTACTATAGTTATATAAGCTTTTTGGGAATTAAAATAATCTTTCTAATTCCGGTTACAAAGAATCCAAATTAAACAAAAATAACAACCTCTTTTCTGCAAAAGGTAGATATATTCGACAAATAGCATTAATAAATAGTCTAATTGCTAGTTTGTGGAAAATAATAATTGTTCTAATTTAATAGACTTTGGAAATAAAATATTATTTTCTAAATGAACATGCTTATGAAGGTCTTCTTCAAATTCTTTTAACTCTTCTAAAGTAACTTTATAAGTGTTACAACCATTTTCAGGGACAGAATAATTATTAGAAATGTCTCTTATTTTTTTTAAAAGATCACCGGCATTTTTATGTTCATCTTCCATCATCCTAATAGGATTTTGCACTGTCCCAAAATATGGAGCTTCTTTTTTTGCACTACCATCTTGTACAAATACCATTTGTTTAATAAAAGGAAATAATATTTTTTCTTCTTTCATCATATGCATTTGTAGATCTTTATAAACAATAGAGAATGATTCCTTAATCTCCAAAAGTTCAGGATGATTATCACTGTGTTTTTCTACAATTTTATTTAAATGTTCATTTATTTTGGGGATGCTATCACTTACATATTTATGATGATTATTGACAATGTAATCAACCAAAAAATCCAATTTCCAATTATCATAATTATTAGTTTCTTTTTTGGTTTCGCTAATTTTTGTTAATTCATTTGTAATAACTGAAACATCTATGTTATTTTTTTTACAAGCTTCTAAAAAATTGACATTTCCGTTGCAGCAAAAATCCAAATCATTTTTTTCAAAAATATCTGCGTACTTATAATTTTCAGTTACGATTTCAGATAAAGTTTTTTCTATGAAATTATTTTTATTCATAACAGCTCCATTAAAGTTTATTAAATCAGATATTATTATCTGATTTAACTATAAAAAATTTTATAAATTATTAATTTTAGTTAATGTTTTATCTTTAAAGACATCCAATGTTTCTTCGGTCAGCATTTGATAAGCTTTTGTTCTAAGTTCTCCCCACTTATAATGAACAGGACAAGGTGTATTTGGTGAACAATTTGGAAAACCCAACACACAATGTTCAAATAAATCTAGTCCATCAATAGCAGTAACAATATCAATTAGTTTTATTTTTTTGGAATCCTTTGCCAAAGAAAATCCTCCGTGCTTTCCTTTTTTTGAAGAAATTAGTCCACTTGCAGTAAGACTTTGTAAAATTTTGGATACAAATTCTTTTGGTATTTTTAACTGTTTAGCAATTTCATCTGATGGGTAAACCTCACCCTTGTTGTTTGCTGCTAAATATAAGCAGGCTTGCAGCCCATATTCACATTTCTTTGAAAATATTATAGTCATTAAATATATAATTAATTAAAATTAATGATTAAAATATACAAATATTAAAAAATTGTTTTAATCAGATATTTTTCTCTTATTAAGATAATAACTTTGATTTAATATGTCAACTTATTAGAAACAAATTTTTTATCAGCTTAAGAATCCAATTACAAGTCGGTACATCTTATTAACTGATGTTACGCAAAGCTGAAAGATGACATCTTTTTATTAAGAAAATAAAGTCTCTATTTTGTTAAAGAGTTATCGTTTTATTTGAATTCAGTTCAGGAAACAAAGATGTCATCTTTTCACTGTTCACTTTTTGCGTAAGATGAGTTATTAAATAAAAAAAAGGTAGTTATGGAAACAACACATTATTATAAAACAAATGTTACCTGGAAAGAAGGAAGGCTTGGTGTATTATCAGCTGATGGATTCCCTTCTATAAATGTTGCCACGCCACCGGAATTTGAAAAAGGAATTCCTAACACATGGTCACCTGAACATCTATTTGTTTCATCAACTGTTATTTGTTTGATGACAACTTTTTTGGCAATTGCTGAAAAATCAAAATTGGAATTTATAAGTTTTGATTGTACAGGTACCGGAAAATTAGAAAAAATTGATGGAATGTTTATGATATCAGAAATTGAACTAGAACCGGTTGTAAAGATTTCTGATAAAAGTAAGGAAGAAAGGACTTTAAGAATAATTGAAAAATCTGAGCATCATTGTTTGATATCAAACTCTATAAAAACTAAAATTTTATTAAAACCTGAAATTGTTATAGTTTAATAAGGTACATTCTCTGAATAAACTTTATCAGAATAAAGTTTAGATATTTCTGCTCCAATTATAAATATAATTGAAGAATAGTAGATCCAAAATGCGACAACAACTAAAAAAGTGTAAGCTCCATATATTTTGCTTATAGAACCAAAATGGTAAATGTAATAACCAAAAATTTGCTTTGCAGTCTCCCATAATATTGTTGACCAAAACGCACCGATGGCTATAGATTTTTGCGGTAATTTTCTTATTGGAATAAACCGATATAAGCTTGAAAAAAGTATAAATATTACTATTACAGAAACTATTGATGTAAATATTTTATGAAAAGTATTGTATTCAAAAAAATGTAAAGAAGGTATTTCATTCGGTATTGATCTCAATATCTCAAATGAAGGAAAAATAATTGATGCAATTAAAAAAATAAATACGCCAATAAAAACCAAAGCAAAATCTTTTAATTTTCCCATAACTACATTTACATCTAAATCAGGACAAAATACTTTGTTAAGTATTGTCCTTATGCTGCTTGAAAATCCACTTGCGGCAATTAACAATCCTATAATACCAATATAGCCCACAATATTTTTAAATTGAACTAATTCAGCAATTCTTTTAGTCATTATTGATTTAACAAAGTCAGCATATAAATGATAAGGAATAATTGTATCAATAAATCTATTTAACTGAATTTGAGCATTGCCTGAAGTTAAAAAATTACCTAAGACCCAAAAAATGATTAATACGAAAGGGATTATGCAGACAAAAAGTGAAAACGCAAGCCCCCCGCCTAAAAGAAAGACATGATGTTCATCTATTCTTTTTATCAATCCCCCGAAATAATAACTTATAAATTCTTTTATTCTATGGTAAGTAGGTTTTAAATGAAAATAAAACCTGATCTTTCTAGCAAAAGAATAAATTTTAGAAGATAAAAATTTTATTTTAATTTTCTCATCCATTCATAATATTGGGTATTGCAGAATAATAAAGATTACTTAATATATTCAATTTAATATTAATTAAATCATTTACCTTAAATACTTTACTTCCTGTTTTACCTAATAAATTATAGGGTTGAGCTTGTTCATTTAAATGGTTCTCAAAATATTTTTTATAAGATGGAGTAATTGAAACTATTATTCTAGATTGAGTTTCACTAAAAAATGAGAATTCTTCTCTGCTGATAATCGGCAAATTAATTGTAGCACCAATTAAATTATTTTCATTTATTATGCAGCATTCAGCTAATGCACAAACAACTCCACCTTCTGAAACATCGTGTGCAGAATTGATTAATTTATTTTTAATAAGATATAAAGTAATGTTTTGGAGCTTTTTTTCATTTGCAAAATCAAGTGAAGGTGAATCACCGGTAACTAAATTATGAATTATTTTTAGGTATTCACTTCCCCCCATTTCTTCTTTATCTGAGCCTAAGATATAAATTAGATCACTATCATTTTTAAAAAATGAAGTAGTAATATTTTCTATGTTATTAATAAGACCAACCATACCGATTGTTGGTGTTGGATAAACAACTGTATTTTTTGATTCATTATAAAAGCTAACATTTCCGCCTGTAACAGGAGTTTTAAATTCACTGCAGGCTTCGCCCAAACCTTTTACAGCTTCTTTAAATTGCCAATAATTTTCCGGTTTATATGGGTTTCCAAAATTCAAACAATTTGTAATTGCTAAAGGAGTTCCTCCGGAACAGACAATATTTCTTGCAGCCTCAGCCACAGCAATTTGTGTTCCCACCCTTGGATTTAGATAAACATATCTTCCGTTACAATCAGTGTTCATAGCCAAAGCTTTATTTTTATCTTTCAACATTATTACTGCAGAATCACAACCTGGCCCAATAATAGTATTTGTCCTTACCATAGAATCATATTGTTCATAAACCCATTTTTTAGAAGCAATATTAGGGGAAGAAAATATTTTTATAAATGTGTCTGTAATATTTTCTGTCTTTGTTAAATTATTAAAATTAAATTTTTTAGTTTCATTTAAATATTTTGGTTCTTTTGATTCTCTTAAATAAACCGGTGCGCCTCCTCCAAGTACAAGATCAAATGCTGGTAAGTTAGCTTCTTCTTTTCCATTGTAATTTATATTTATAAATCCATTATCTGTTACTTCACCGATTATTTCACAATTTAAGTCCCATTTATTAAATATCTTTTTTACATCTTCTTCGTGCCCTTTTTTAACAGAGCAGAGCATTCTTTCCTGGCTCTCAGAAAGCATAATTTCATATGCTGTCATCCATTTTTCGCGAAGGGGTACTTTATTAAGATTTATTTTCATTCCGGAATTTCCCTTAGCACTCATCTCGCTAGTTGAGCAGGAAATTCCGGCAGCTCCCATATCCTGAATGCCGATTAACCAGCCGTGGTTAATAATTTCCAAAGTAGCTTCGAGTAAAAGTTTTTCAGTAAATGGATCACCAACCTGTACAGATGGTCTTTTACTTTCTGTTTTATCTGATATTTCTTCTGAAGCAAAGGTAGCACCGTGTATTCCATCTCTGCCTGTGGATGAACCAACTATCATTACCGGATTACCGGCACCTTTAGAAATTGCACTTGCAACTTTATCGTGTTTAACTATTCCGACGGCCATTGCATTTATAAGTGGATTATCCTGGTATGATTCATCAAAATAAACTTCTCCACCAACAGTGGGTACACCAAAGCTGTTTCCATAATCACCAATACCTTTAACTACACCTTCAAACAAATATTTAGTTCTGGCATTTTTTAAAGAACCAAATCTTAAAGAATTAAGTGCAGCAACGGGTCTTGCACCCATTGTAAAAATATCTCGTAAAATTCCCCCAACACCAGTTGC
The DNA here is from genome assembly GCA_002790365.1 of Ignavibacteriales bacterium CG_4_9_14_3_um_filter_30_11. GTDB lineage: Bacteria > Bacteroidota > Ignavibacteria > Ignavibacteriales > Ignavibacteriaceae. The sequence goes on along the minus strand of PFVA01000010.1, from coordinate 5,411 downwards.
AGCACCTTGGTATGGTTCAACTGCAGATGGATGATTATGGCTTTCAATTTTAAATGCTACAGCTAGTCCATCTCCAATGTCAACAAGACCTGCATTTTCTTCACCTGCACCGACTAATAATTTTTCACCTTCTCTTGGTAAAGTTTTAAGCAATGCTATGGAATTTTTATAGCTGCAGTGCTCACTCCACATTACACTGAATATACCAAGTTCTGTAAAAGTAGGAGTCCTATTTAAAATTGTAATTATTTTATTAAATTCTTCTTCGGTAAGTCCATGTTCTAAGGCTAAATCTAAATTAATTACAGGCTCGTGCATTAATTTTTCTCTATTAATTTACAAAATAAAATGTGTTTGTAAATATAACATGCATTGAGGATTTGTAGAAATGTTGAAGGAAATTATTTTAAGAACCAGTTACATATGGATAATTTTTTACTTCAGATATATCAAAACCAAATCTCCATCTCATTCCAAATAATAGAGATTTAGCATTATGTCCAAGTAAACGAAGATAAGCTGTAATAAAAGCACTAGAATGAGCTATTTTACTATAAACAACTATCTCTTTATTGCTTGGAATTGTTTGTAAAAAAGTAGTGCTCCGTAAATCAGAAGCCCCAAAATTATTCGCTTGATAATATACAGCAGTAGGTAAATGACCTGGGTTATTTAATTGTCCGTTTTGACCAAGAAAATATTCGCCCTGGTTCTGCCCATAGCAGACAATATAGGTATTTAAGTAATCACCATTTATTGAAGAATAAATAGTATTTAGGTCATTAACTGTTACCGAAATGTTAGAACTAAAAATATCTGTAAACAGTAAACTCATTAATTCTTTAATTCTTCCTTTAATTTTATCTTTAATATTCCCTTCAGAGTTTGAAAAATTTATTTCAGGTAATGAAGAAATTACTGATTTATTATATATTCTATTATTAAAATTAGTGCTTGGTTGATCATTTAGGATCCAAGAATTAGCAAAATCAATATTCCAGGAAGCCATTCCATATTTAAGAGCAAATACATTTGTAAAACCGGCTAATCTTAATAAACCTGTATAATATGAACCTGCTTGTCCATTTGTACTAACAATAACTATGGTTTTAGTTGGAACCTGACTGCTAACAAAATCATAAAGATTGGTATGTAAAATATTTACAGCATTTTGAATATGTCCGGCTGTAAAATCTGATGTTTGCCTGATATCAACAATAATAAAATCTGATAAATTATTATATACTGTGTCAGAAGTAATAAGAGAAGGCATTTCTGAAGAATTTATAAAATCACCGTGTGATTCTAAATAAATTAAAATATCTGCACTATTATTTTTTTCAATATTAGCTTGTAAAACAGGTGAATCTTTTAAACAACCACTAATTAAGATCAACAATATTAAATATGTTTTAACTATTATGCTTTTCATAAAATAATCTATTTATAAATGAGATACCGATTGTCCGATTGCTCTACCGATAAACAACCCAATGATATTTTCACCTTCTACATTCCAAGCAATATTATTTCCACCATGCTCAAATGCAACATCTACAGATTGTCCATTAGATTTTGTATGAAAATAATTAGTATAAGCTTTGTCAAAGGCATAAACTTTAATATATGTAAGTAATTTTTGTGCATTTGATCTATACTGTTTGGGAATTACATTAGTCCTTATTGTTATTTTATTTGAGGTATTGTTATCTATTATAGATTCTATTGAATAAAAATCATCGGCCATTATATTTTGAGATGGTATTACCCAAGTTGCACCGAAGGCTTCATTGTTATTTGCAACAACTTCGCATTGTAAAAAATATTCATCCCTATAAATTACTCCTGAAATATTTGGTGTAGATGGGATGTAAGTTTTACTATAAATTGATTTTTTATTATAAACAGCATATAGCTCATAAGTATTATTACTTTTTATCCTAAATTCATATAAGGCTTTATAAATACCGTTAGTTGTGTAATGAAGTGGAACTACTTGAATATTATTTATTTTAAGATAAGCTGTAACTGTTTTTATTTCAGCATCAGAAATTGTATAAGGAACATTAAGAGGCAATGTTTTTGTAAATGTTACTCCCTCAAAAAATTCACCTGCTATTAATTCAGCTCTTACAACAACATTTTCTTTAAAAGATATATCTGGGTTTATTATATCAACCTGATCACATCCCATCAAAATAATACTACTAAAAACTACTGCTAAAATTTTATTAATAATTTTCATTTTAAAAATTAACACTTATACCAATTGTTGGTAAAAAAGGGAATAAAGTAATTTGTTTTAATTCAGGATTATTTAATACACTAGTACTAGAAGAATTATTTGTAGAAAAAACAGCAAAAGGATTTTTTCTGTTATATACATTAAAAATTGATAAATATGCTTTAAAAGGTAATTCATTCCAGGCAAAGGAATAATTAAAACTTAGATCTAATTTATGATATGCAGGTAATTCATAATTATCTCTTTGATCATAATCAAAATTTAAACTGGTTGAATTATCCAGTCCGATATCTTGAAACCCAAATTGACCTGTAGATGTAGTAATTCTTTGTCCTGTTGCATAACTCCAAGTAGCACCAATATCAAAAGAATTTGAAACTTTATAAGTTAAAACAATTGATACATCATTTCTTCTGTCAAATCTTGGATAAAAAACTTTACCTTTATTTAAATTATCAAATTGTCGTTTAGTCCAAGAAAGTGTATAACCAATCCATCCGCTAAAATCACCTGAAGTTTTATTCAAGAAAAATTCTACTCCGTAAGCTTCACCTTCACCAATAGTAATTAAATTATTTACTGAACCATTTATGTAGTTAAAAGACGGCGAATTCTGAAACTCATATAAATTTTTCATGTCTTTGTAGTAACCTTCAATATTAAGCAAATAGTTTTTATCATCAAATGATGTTTCAAAACCAAAAACATATTGGGTTGATCTGCTTGGCAGAACTTCTTTTGTAGATGGATACCACAAATCTGTTGGCAGGCTTATATCATTTCTTACAATCAAATGTAAAAACTGATGTGCTATAGCAAAAGCACCTTTGAATGAAAAGTTATCTGATAATGCATATGAAAAAGAAACACGAGGTTCGAACCTGAAATAATCTTTAGTCTTAAAGTAATATAATCTTCCGCCTATATTTGTTTTTAATTTTTGAGAAATTTTCCATTCATCTTGCATGAATAATGTAGCTTCTGTAGACTGATTTTTTGATGTTCCGTTTGGATCACTTTCTAAAAGTGGATCAAAAATATTACTGTAAATTAATTCATAATTATGTAAAGATAATTGTGCGCCAAATTTGAATGTATGGTCTTCGTGCCAATAAAGATCTAATCGGGAATTAAAAATAAAATCCTCTAATTTCGAAAAAGAGAAATAATCTTTATCAGTTGAATTAGAATTAGCACCTTGAAGTAATGTTCTAAATTGATAATTAACATAACTTAATGAATTATTAATCAGAAGTGATTTTTTATTTATTTTTAACCAGTCTAAATTAATCGCACCGTTTTGCCAGTTAATATTATAGTTTAATTCTTTTGAATTACTCGGATTATAAACATTATCCTTGCTGAACATACCACTAATGGTAACAATATCGTTTTCAGTTATATTATAAGTTGTTTTAGAATTTAGATCATAAAAATTATAGTTAGGTATTGTGCTGTTTTTATTAAATGCTTTCTGTATTGCATCGTAATACATTTTTCTTCCGGAAATAATATAAGTTGCTTTTTCACCCAATGCCCCTTCTAAAGTTGCATTAGAGCTAATCATTCCAAGACCTAGTTTTACTTTATTTCCTTCTTTTGTACCCGATCTAAGTTTTACATCTAATACACTTGAAAGTCTTCCGCCGTATTCGGCAGGGAAAGCACCTTTAATAAGTCTTACACTTTGTAATGCATCAGAATTAAATGTGCTGGAAAAATTTTGAAGATGAGTGGGATTATAAACTATCACACCATCTACAAGAGTTAAATTCTGATCAGGTGAACCACCTCTAACATATAATCCTGAAGATATTTCTGAAGAAGTTTTTATCCCCGGTATAAATTCTAAAGATTTAAAAATATTTACTTCCCCACTTAATGAGGGTAATTTATCTATCAAACTTAAGGGAATATCAATTGTGCTTACTTTTACTTCATTACCTTTTTTTCCAGTAATTACCACTTCACCAAGTTCAATATCAACCGGATTTAATTCAATATTAAATCTAATAACACCATTATTTAAAATAACTTTAACTTCTCTGATTAAAGTTTTATAACCAATACTCCTGGCAATAATAATATAATTACCAATTGGTAAATTTGGTATCGCATAAAAACCGTATTCATTAGAAGCAGCACCCCTGAATGGGTAAGTATTAATCTCAATTGAATCTTTATAAAGCATTACATTAGTGCCAACTAATGAATTGCCTGAAACACCATCTGTAATAAAACCGGAAAGGATAGTTTTACCGTCTTGAGCATAAATAGAATAAGAAAAAAATAAACCTAATATAAAGAGAAAAAGGGTTTTAAAAATTCTCAAAATTATAAGCCCCAATAAAACCAATATGAAATTTTTTAAAAAATTAGTTAAACAAACATATATCTAAACACTAAACCTTAAATTTTGGTTCCCCATATTTTTCTGGGTATAAACCATTTTTAGAATTGTAAAAGTCTTTTAATAATTGAATATCATCTTCTAATTTTTCAGAAGGGAAAAATGATTGGTTAAAACCTAATGATTTGGACGGGTAGTCAATAAACCCCAATACTATTGGGACATTTACTTTTTTAGCAATATAATAAAACCCTGCTTTCCAGAATTTTGTTTTTGATCTTGTCCCTTCCGGTGCAACCAAGAAAATATATTCTTCTTTTAAATTAAATCTTTCAACTATAATATTTACCAAATTGTTTTTAACGCTTCTATCAATAGGAATTCCACCCATTTTTTTTAGAATGATACCTGTGGGTCCCCTAAAAATTGTGTGCTTGCCTGCCCAGTCAAATTTTACCTTTGTAGCCCACAATAAAAGAATAAAAAAGAAAAAATCCCAGTTACTTGTATGTGGAGCTGCGATAATTACAAATTTTTTCCCCTTAGGAAATTTTAATTCGTATTTCCAACCCAAAAGTTTTAGAATTATTTTTGAAATTATAGAAAGAATAATTTTCACCAATAAAATTAATAATAATGTTGTCTATTATAATAAAAAGAATAAATTAATACAGATATGATATTTAAAATAAAAATGCCTGATATTTAATCAGACATCTGCTCCGCGAGCAAGACCCAGAACTTGCATTCCGACTTTGTCGGAATAACAGTCAAAGGACTATAATTTAATCTCTCCTGTAACTATTTTTTCTACCA
>PFVA01000073.1 GCA_002790365.1 Ignavibacteriales bacterium CG_4_9_14_3_um_filter_30_11 | reverse complement strand
GAAATTAAATAGAGTCAGTAGCACAGATTAATAATCTGTTCTTCAATTGTTGTGATGCACTAATAGTGATAAAAAAATATGGGTGATTTATTAGATCAGTTGTTTGTAAAAGTTTAATTGAAGTCAGCTTAATCATAAAACTTTTATAAGTGAGTTTCCCTTACAAATCCTTTAATAGCTAATTTTTGGTGTCTCCAACACTTACATTTCTCCGTCTTAATACTCAGAGCTATCAACTAATTTTTTCAACTCTAAATTTGTTTAATCTTATTCAAATCATTAAATTTGTTAACTAAAACTTAAATTTTTAAGGATAAAAATGAGCGAAGTAATGAGTGAAGCAAAAGGTAAAATTATACAAATAATTGGTCCTGTTGTAGATATTGAATTTCCAGACGGACACCTGCCTAAAATATATAATGCAATAAAAATTCCTCGTACAACTACTGAAGGAAAAGAAGAAAATTTAATAGTTGAAGTTCAGCAGCATCTTGGTGAAGATAGAGTTAGAACCGTTGCTATGGACTCTACTGACGGACTTGTAAGAGGTGCAGATGCATTTGATACCGGTGAACCTATTTCTGTTCCGGTTGGACCAAATACATTAGGGAGATTAATAAATGTAATTGGGGAAGGAATAGATGGTCTAGGCACTGAAATAAAAACTGAAAAAAGATATCCAATTCACAGGCCAGCTCCAAAATTTAAAAACCTTTCTACAAAGAATGAAATGTTTGAAACCGGAATAAAAGTAATTGACTTACTTGAACCATATTCAAAAGGCGGTAAGACAGGTTTATTTGGTGGTGCAGGTGTTGGCAAAACAGTAATTATCATGGAATTGATTAATAACATTGCTCTTCAACACGGTGGTTTTTCAGTATTTGCCGGTGTAGGTGAAAGAACTCGTGAAGGAAATGACTTATGGTTAGAAATGAAAGAGTCCGGTGTGTTGGACAAAACAGCTTTGGTATTTGGGCAAATGAACGAACCCCCGGGAGCAAGATTAAGAGTTGGATTAACAGGCTTAACAATTGCTGAATATTTTAGAGAAGAAGAAGGAAAAGATGTACTTTTATTTATAGATAATATATTTCGATTTACACAAGCCGGTTCTGAAGTGAGTGCTTTATTAGGTCGTATGCCTTCTGCCGTGGGTTATCAGCCGAACTTGGCTAGTGAAATGGGTGCATTGCAAGAGAGAATTACATCTACTGACAAGGGTTCCATTACTTCAGTTCAAGCTATTTATGTACCAGCAGATGATTTAACAGATCCAGCTCCTGCTACTGTTTTTGCTCACTTGGATGCAACAACAGTATTAAGCCGTCAAATTTCTGAATTAGGTATTTATCCTGCAGTTGATCCACTAGATTCAACTTCAAGAATACTTGAGCCATCTATTATTGGACAAGAACATTATGATGTTGCAAAAAATGTAAAAGAAATTCTTCAACAGTATAAAGACCTTCAGGATATAATTAATATACTTGGAATGGACGAACTTTCTGATGAAGATAAAACCGTTGTAAGAAGAGCCAGAAGAATGCAGAGATTTTTCAGTCAACCATTCCATGTTGCTGAGCAGTTTACGGGTTATGCAGGAAAATATGTTAAGTTAGAGGAAAATATTCGTGCTTTCAAAGGAATTATAAATGGTGAATATGATGAATTACCGGAAAGCGCATTTATGTATGTAGGTACTATTGAAGAAGCTGTTGAAAAAGCAAGTAAGATGAAATAACATGGCAGAATTAAAACTAGAAATAACTACACCTGAAAAAATAGTCTTTAACGAAGAAATTGTATCAGTTACAGTACCGGGTACAAAAGGAAGCTTTGAAGTTCTTGTAAATCACGCTCCAATAATCAGCACATTTGAAATTGGGGAAATAAAAATTGCTACAAAAAATAATTCAATTAAATATTTTGCTACTTCAGGTGGAACTATTGAAGTTGAAAATAATTCAGTTTTAATTTTATCTGATGCAATTGAACTTGTTGAAGAAATTGATGTAGCTAGAGCAAAAGATGCAAAGGGAAGAGCAGAGAAAAGATTAAGTGATAAAGAAAATAAAGAAATTAATTTGCAACGAGCTAAAGATGCTTTCAAAAGGGCTGAGAACAGAATTAAAGTTACTGAATTAAGATTAATGACTAAAAATTAATATTATTTATTATTGGATTTTTTTAGGCGGAGAGATACTCTCCGCTTTTATTATTTTAAATGTATTATTAATATTATCCACAATCTTTCCGTTTTGTCTGCAGCAATCTGAGACAATTAGGTCGAGAGTAATAGATATGGATATATTTTAATCTTGTTAAATAATAAATGAGGCTAAAACATAGGTGTTTTTATAAATCTTAACACACGCCCTGAAGTGCATGGCAAGATGAATAAATAAAATAAAGTCATTATTTGATATTAAATATTCAAAATTATAATTCTTTCCAGCTTTTCGAAGAAATAATAACTACAAACTCACCTTTAATTACTTTATCACTGAATTTATCTAAGATATCTTTTGGTTTTCCTCTCCAAACTTCTTCAAATTTTTTTGTTATTTCTCTGCAGACTGCAATAATTCTAAATGGCATATATTCATTTAATTCATTCAACAGCTTTTCAATTCTGTATGTTGATTCATAAAGAACAATCGTCCTTTCTTCTTCTGATAATTGTTTAAGTTTTTTTTGTCTTCCTTTTTTTTGTGGAATGAATCCTTCAAATACAAATGAATCCGTAGGGAGTCCGCTTATTGAAAGTCCGGCAATAAGTGCTGTTGGACCTGGGATAGATATCACTTCAATATTATTTTTAATTGCTTCTGATATCAATCTTACACCAGGATCTGAAATTGAGGGAGTACCAGCATCAGTAGTTAGTGCACAATTTTCTCCATTTTCAATTTTGGTACAAACTAAGGAAGATTTTCTATTTTCGCTAACAGCATTTAAAGAAACTAATTCTTTTTTAATTTCATAATGATTTAATAAATTGCCTGTTACTCTTGTATCTTCACAGACAATAAAATCTACTTCTTTTAATGTTTCCAATGCTCTTAAAGTAATATCTTTCAAATTACCTATTGGTGTACTAACGATATATAATTTTCCGGACATATTCTTTTTCTATATTGTTTGTTAACTAAAATATATAAAAAAACTCCCAAATCGAATAATTCAAAAATGGGAGATGATTGAAATTAAAAAAAATATTTATAAAGTCTTTAATACTTTTCTGATTATTCCTAATGCTTCGTCTAATTCATCTTTAGTTATATTAAGTGGTGGTCTGAATCTGATTGATCTTGCTCCACAACCAAGCAAAAGGACTTTCTCTCTTTGGCACGCTAACCTAAAGCCTTTACGCAATGTACTGTCAGGTAAATCAAATGAACACATAAGTCCAAGACCTCGAGCATTGGAAACTAAATTTGGAAAATCAATTTGTATTTTTTTTAAATTTTCTAATAAATAATTACCTTGTACTCTTGCATTTTCTACTAGGTTTTCTTCTTCAATTATTTGAAGGATTCTTTGAGATCTTACCATATCAGTAAGATTAGCCCCCCAAGTTGAGTTAATTCTACTAGAAACTGTAAAACAGTTAGTTTTAACCTCGTCAACTCTATCAGAAACCATAATTCCACAAACTTGTACTTTCTTACCAAATGAAATTATATCAGGTTTTACATAATATTCAGAAGCCCAGAATTTACCTGTTAATCCAACACCAGTTTGTACTTCATCAAACATTAACATTATTTCATTTTCGTCTGCAATTTGGCGGAGTTTAACAAAAAATTCTTTTCTGAAAAAATTATCTCCACCTTCACCTTGAATTGGTTCTAAAATAATTACAGCAATATCATTGGGATTGTTTTTAATAGCATCTCTTATTTCAGTAATTGCCATTTGCTCTGAAGCAATAATTGTTTCCAAATTATCTTTAATAGGGAAAATAACTTTTGGATTAGTAATTCTAGGCCAATCAAATTTGGGATAGTATTTTATTTTTGTTGGGTCTGTATTGGTCAATGACATTGTGTATCCAGTTCTACCATGGAAAGCTTCTTTGAAATGAATTACTTTAAATCCTTTTTCTTCAGTAATTCCTTTTTCAAAATTTTTTTGAACTTTCCAATCAAATGCAACCTTTAATCCATTTTCAACTGCTAATGCTCCTCCTGAAATAAAGAAAAGGTGTTTCATATAATCAGGTTTAGCAATTTTTATAAATGTATTTATAAAACTAGCCATCTGAGTTGTGTATATATCTGAATTGGAAGGTTTATTTATAGCACTTTCTGCGATTTCTTTTCGGAATTCTTCGTTATCTAATTTTGGGTGATTCATACCAATAGAATTTGAAGCAAAAAAAGTAAAAAGATCTAAATATTCATCGCCAGTTTTAGCATCAACTATTCTTGCCCCTTTGCTATTTTCTAAATCAAGGACAAGATCAAATCCATCTGCAAGCATATATTTTGCAATAACAGAATGAACATCTTCAGTATTGACATTATATTTTTTATAATCATTAAGTGGTTCGTGTGTCATAAAATTATTTTCCATAATTGTACTCCAATTTCAAAGTTATTTTGTGATTGTTAAGAATGTTGAATAAAAAAAGAGGGAAGAAAATGATTAAAATACATTCTCAAATTTAGAGACGAAATAACTTCTGTGAGAAATTATAAAGTACATTGAGATTATTAAGTGTAGAGTGCTCATAGTAATAAATTTAATTATCATAACAAATTTACTGATATTATTTGATTTTACAATCATATTTATATTAAATGGAAATAATTAAAAGAGTTGATATTGATATATTTAATTGTTACACTTACTATAACAAATAAATATTTTTATGTCGGCATCTACAAAATTATCAAATTCAGTAAAAGCACTTTGCTTTTTAGCAAATTCAAATAAACCCTGTAATAGCAACGAAATTTCAGAAAATACGGGTATCAATGCTTCAAAATTAAGAAAGTTATTATCCTTGCTTTGTAAAAATTTAATTGTAGAAAGCAATAAAGGTGCTACAGGGGGATTTACATTAAAGAAAAGTTCAGATCAAATACATTTACAAGAAATTTATTGTGCGATTGAAGACAGAAAAGCATTTGATTTACATTCTTCATCTGATAATAATTTAAGTAATATTTTTGATAACAAAGTTAATTCATACTTTCTTGATTTATTTAATAATATTCAAATTGACATAGAAAACAAGATGAGGGAAATAAAATTATCTGATATAATCAATTTTATTAAAAACAAAAAATAATTGAGGCTAAATATGAAATTCTTAAAAAATCTAAGATTAAATTTTGATAATTATGGCTCAAGTTCTGGGAGAGAATGGAACAAAACAAAAAACAGTGGTAAATTAAAAATAACTTCACCTACAGATGGAAAATTTATTGCAAATGTTTTTCAATGCTCAGAAAATGATTATGAAAAAATAATTAATAAAGCGGAATCAGCATTTAAAACTTGGAGAAATATTCCTGCACCTAAAAGAGGGGAAATTGTTAGGCAAATCGGATTAAAATTACGAGAATATAAAAATGATTTGGGTATGTTAGTCTCTTATGAAATGGGGAAATCTTTACAAGAGGGTTTGGGTGAGGTTCAGGAAATGATTGACATTTGTGATTTTGCTGTTGGACAATCAAGACAACTTTACGGGTTTACAATTCACTCCGAGAGACCAAATCACAGAATGTTTGATCAATATCATCCTTTAGGAATTGTTGGTGTAGTTTCTGCATTTAATTTCCCCGTAGCAGTTTGGGCTTGGAATGCAATGATTGCAGCAGTATGTGGAGATGTTGTTGTTTGGAAACCATCTTCAAAAGTTCCACTTACAGCAATTGCGTGTCAGAATATTGTAGGAGAAGTTCTGAAAGAAAATAATTTACCCGAAGGAATTTTTTCGTTAATAGTAGGCAAAGGATCTACAATAGGTGAAAAAATGCTAAATGATAAAAGAGTACCTTTAATTTCTATAACAGGGTCTACCCGTGTAGGCAAACACGCTAATGAAGTTATTGCAAAAAGATTTGGAAAAGTAATTTTGGAATTAGGTGGAAACAATGCAATAATAATTACTCCAAATGCTAATTTAAAAATGGCAATACCGGCAATTGTATTTGGTGCTGTAGGTACTTGCGGACAAAGATGCACTTCAACAAGAAGATTAATAATTCACGATTCTATTTATGAAAAAGTAAAAACATCTTTATTAAAAGCATATATAAGTTTAAAAATTGGTGATCCTTTAGATGAAACAAAACATGTTGGACCTTTAATAGATAAAGATGCAGTTGATATGTTTTTATTAGCACTCACAAGAGCTAAAAAAGAAGGTGGAAAAATTATTTATGGAGGTAATGTATTGAGTGGAAAGGGTTATGAATGTGGTACTTATATAATGCCGGCAATTGTAGAAGCAGAAAATAATTATAAAATAGTTCAAGAAGAAACATTTGCACCAATTTTATATTTAATTAAATATAAGGGCAAAGTAGAAAATGCTATTGAATTACATAATGGTGTAGTTCAAGGATTATCGTCTGCAATTTTTAGTGATAATTTACAAGAGGCTGAGAGATTTTTATCAAGTTGTGGTTCCGATTGCGGAATAGCCAATGTAAATATTGGTACATCAGGTGCAGAAATTGGTGGAGCATTTGGCGGTGAAAAAGAAACCGGTGGTGGAAGAGAATCAGGATCTGATGCTTGGAAAGCTTATATGAGAAGACAAACAAACACTATTAATTATGGTTCTACATTGCCACTTGCTCAAGGAATTAAATTCGAAATATAATTCATAATAAGGCAGAGATAAATTATTTCTGCCTTAAATTATCCAATTGTCATCAAAATAAAATCTGCTAATATGTGAGCAGTTTCATCTAATTCTGCATCAATATTTTTATCTTCTTTTTTAGTTACTTCACCTTTCTTAACTATTTTTAAACCAGAAATTTTTCTTCTTTCATTTTCTTTTTTTAATCTTTCTTCATCTGCCATTTTCTTTTCTTTTTCTCTTACTGATTTATTTAGAGAAATTTTAGTGCTCTTTACATTAGATTTATATTCGTTTATGGAAACAATTAAATTTTGAAATTCAAAATCTTTAGTAATTCTAGTTAAATGTTCATTATTCAATTTTTGCAAATAAGGTGTTAGATTATTAAATGGTTTAAAATTAGCAGGTTGAATTTTATCCCAAGTCAATGCTGCAAACTCAGAACTTTCACCAATTTCCTTTGGATCAAAAGCAGATGGAAATTGTATATCAGGTGTAACACCAAGATTTTGAGTACTTCCTCCTGTTATTCTGTAAAACTTAGAGATTGTTAATTTAACTTGTCCAAGTTTTGTATCAGTGTTTTGCACTAATCTGTTTAGGTCAATCATATTTTGGACGGTTCCTTTCCCGTAAGTTGTTTCGCCAATTACTAATCCTCGTCCATAATCTTGAATAGCACCGGCAAATATTTCTGAAGCAGAAGCACTAAATCTATTTATTAAAACAGCCAAAGCTCCGGAATAAACAATTTTAGAATCAGTATCTTGTCCGACATCAACAATACCGTCAGAATTTTTAACTTGTACAACAGGTCCGTTTTCAATAAATAATCCAGTTAATGAAATAGCTTCTTGTAAAGATCCTCCTCCATTGTTACGCAAATCAATAATTACACCGTCAACTTTTTCTTTTGCCAATTTAGCAAGTAATTTTTTTACATCTCTAGTAGTACTTTTATAATTTGGATCACCTCTTCTCGCAGCTTCAAAGTCATTGTAAAATGCCGGGATTGATAATACACCAATTTTATAATTTAGTTTATTATTCGTAATGTCTAGTACATTTTCTTTTGCAGAAATATCGTCCAATTGAATTTTATCTCTAATTAGTTCTATTTCTTTTGGTTCAACATTAATACTTTCCGATGCAGGTAATATTTGTAATCTAACAAGTGTTCCTTTTTTGCCCCTAATTAATTGTACAACTTCTGTTATTCTCCAACCAACAACATCAACCATTTTACCTGTTTTACCTTGAGCTACACCAATTATTCTATCATTTCTTTGAAGTAACTTACTTTTATAAGCAGGACCGCCAACAATAATTTCTGCAATCTTTGTATATTCCTCTTCTGTTATTAATCTTGCGCCAATTCCTTCAAGTGATCTGCTCATATCAATATTAAAATTTTCTGATGCAATGGGTGAGAGATAATCTGTATGCGGATCAATTGAAGATGTAAAAGCATTTATAAAATTCTGGAAAACATCTTCACTCGTAAATTGATAAAAGATTTTTTGATAATTATTGTATCTTTTTTCTAAGATCTTTTTCGTGTCTTCCCATTTTTTGCCAGTCAGCAATAAACTTATAGCATCATTTTTTACTCTTTTTCTCCATAATTCATTTAGTTCATTTGTATTTTTTGCCCAGTCAACACTATCTTTTCTAAAAGAATAATATTCATCAACCTTAAAATCAAAACCTTTTTCTAACAATTTATTTGTATATCTAATCCTATCAGTTAGTCTTTTATAAAATATATTAAATATTTCATAAGCAGTTTCAAGTTTACCATCTTTAATATAATCGTCCATCATATATTTTTGTTTTGAGAATTCATCAATATCCGATTGTAAAAATATCATCTTGTTATTATCTAATGATTTTATGTAAAGATTATAAATATCAACAGATAACGAATCATCAATGATAATTTTTTTATAATGATATCTTTGCATAATTGTTGTGACAAGACGATCTTCAGCAGGGAAGTAAGATTCCGGCGACCATGTTCTAGTTGAATCAACTTCCGGAGTGGTTTGAGTAAAACTAATTGATAAAGATATACTTAATAGTAAAAGTATAAAGTATAATCTCATAAAAAGTAATTTCATATATTTTCTATCTTTAGGTTATTATTTGTTCAATTGTACATTATTTAATGAGCAATGTTCCACTTATATTAATTCTGAATAAATGATTAAACTCTATCTTTTAATCATACTTTAATATAGTTAATTACAATTATTAATTATTTATCAACGCTTCTAGAAAAGATAAAATCAATATTTTTTAACATTTTTTTGCTATCAAAAATGTTATTGATTTCATTGGTTGTAACAATATTTTTAATCTCTTTAGACTTTAATAATTCATCTTTTAGGTTTTTATTTTTATTATTCCATACATCCATTGCCGCAGTTTGAACCAATTTATATGCTTTTTCTCTAGAAAGTCCATTATTAATTAATTTAAGTAGAACTCTTTGAGAAAATACTAATCCTCTTGTCAGTTCTAGATTTGTTTTCATATTATCAGGGTAAACAATTAATTCCTTTAGAAGATTAATTGACAAATGGAGCATATAATTCAATGTTATTGTGCTATCCGGAATAATGACTCTCTCTACAGATGAGTGGGATATATCTCTTTCGTGCCAAAGAGCTACATTTTCTAATGAAGCAGTTGCGTTACCTCTTAATAATCTTGCAAGTCCACATATTCTTTCACTAACTATTGGATTTCTTTTGTGAGGCATAGCAGAAGATCCTTTTTGTCCTTTTGAAAAATATTCTTCGGCTTCTAATACTTCTGTCCTTTGTAAATGTCTTATTTCTAATGCAATTTTTTCTAAACTTGCACCAATTAAAGCTAGTGTGGAAATATATTCAGCGTGTCTGTCTCTTTGAATTATTTGAGTTGAGACAGGAGCTGGTTTCAATCCCATATTTTTACAAACATATTTCTCTACATTGGGTGATAGATGCTCAAATGTTCCTACTGCACCTGATATTTGTCCGTAACTTATTGATTCAATTGCATTTTTTAATCTAACAATGTTTCTTTTTGTTTCTTCATACCAAAGAGCAAATTTTAACCCCATAGAAGTTGGTTCAGCATGAATACCGTGAGATCTTCCTACACAAATTGTGTATTTTAATTTTTTAGCTCTAACTTTTAGTACTTTTTTTAATTCATTTAACTGAGTTAATAAAATTTTACCTGCTTCTTTCATTTGATATGAGAGAGTAGTATCTAAAATATCAGATGAAGTCATTCCATAATGAATATGTCTTGATGGTTCACCAACATATTCAGCAACATTTGTAAGAAATGCTATAACATCGTGTTTGGTTTTTTCTTCAATTTTCAGAATTTTTTTTATGTCAAATTTTGCATTTTGTTTTATAGCTTTTATATCTTTTTTAGAAATAAATCCTGAGTTTGCTCTTGCCTCACAAGCTAAAATTTCAATTTTTAACCAAGTTTCAATCTTAAATTGTTCATCCCAAATTTTACCCATTTCAGGGCGAGTATACCGATTTATCATTAAATTCTCTCCAATTTCATTTTCAAAGGAATTCTTTTACCATCTCTTTTAACTATAATATTAATTAAATCACCTGCTCTAAACTCTTGAAAAACACTAATTAAAGTTTCTTCATCATTGATTTCATATTGTTGAACCTGAACAATTATATCTCTTACTTTTAATCCACTCTTATCAGCAGGAGAATTTTTAATTACTTGAGTTATGATAACTCCTTTTGTAGAAGTTAGATTATAAGCACGGGCAATTCTCTCATCAATTGATTGAATGCCTAATCCTACATCAAAATTTCTATTTACTTTTCCTTTTTCTTTTAGTTCTTTTATTATTCTTTTTACTTTATTTATTGGTATTGCAAAGCCCAACCCTATATTACCTTGACTTCCGGCAGTAAAAATTAATGTATTCATTCCTATTACCTCACCCATACTATTTACAAGCGGACCACCACTATTACCACCATTAATTGCAGCATCAGTTTGGATCATATTTAAGTAATATCTTTGTGAAATTGGTTGAAGATTTAATCCGACAGAACTAATTACTCCCACTGTTACAGTTGGCTTATTATTTAAAGAAAAAAGTCCAAAAGGATTTCCAAGTGCTACAACCCATTCGCCTATAATTATATTATCTGAATTACCAAATTCAACTGTTGGGAAATTACTTCCCGTTATCTTTAACAATGATATATCTGTAGCATGATCAGTACCAATTAATTTAGCTGAATAATTTTTCCCATTAGTAAGTGTAACTGTAATTTGAGATGCATTACCTGCAACATGATCATTAGTAACAATATATCCATCTGATGAAACAATATAACCCGATCCTAATTCTTTTACCTTTTGTCTATACTCACCGTTATTACCAAAGAATTGCCTAAAGAAAGGATCATTGTAAAACTGATTATAAGGGTTTTGGTACTTTCTAATTTCAATTACATTTATACCTACTACAGCTGGGCTTACTTCTTTTACTGCATTTGTTATTACATTATTTCTATCAGTTATAACTTTCTTAGTGACTTCTTGTTTGGGTTCAACTGAATTTAATGTTGGTGTAAGTATGGTATCAGATTTATAAAAATAAAGATCATTTTGATTTGATTTATAAATATAAAAAATGGAAGCGAATAATATTATAAATATCAGTAAATAAAAAAATCTTGTTCTATTTCTCATTTTTATTTCCTTTAGAAGTAAGATTTAATGATTTAATCTCTTGAACAAATGGTTTTATATGTTTCGTTAAAATTATAAATAATAATAGGATAGTAAAACCGACTATCATTAATTTGTTTTCTGCAATAGGTTTTGAATATTTTATTGCAATATTTGAAATTGAAATTATTAAAACAGCAGAAAGTAAAGTAGAAAAGAAATTAGCTATTATTATATTTCGTTTATATAAATATAAAAACATCCATAACACACACCAAACAACAAGCAAAAAAGGAAACATCAACGAACTACCTCCTGCTGCAGTGGCAAGTCCTCTTCCTCCTTTAAATTTTAGCCAAGGATTAAAATTATGGCTTAGCACACCGGAACAAAGCCCTAAAGCAGGTAACATAAAAGATTTTGTATATATAGTAATAATTAATAATACTACTAAAAACCCTTTTAAAAAATCGATTACTAATACAATTAAGCCGATAATTTTAGAATTTGAAGTTTCTAATGAATTCAATGCTCCTACATTACCTGAGCCACTTTCTCTGATATCAATGCCTTTTGTTAATTTCAATAGTAAATAAGCTGTTGGTATTGAGCCTATTAAATAACCAATTAATAAAGAGATTAAATATTGCATATAAATTTGTGATAAATTTTAACCAAATTTAATAAAAAAAACATTTCTATCATTGCAAAAAAATATTAGAATTAGAAAAATTGCAACAAATGATGAATCATATTATATTTCAACCTCAATTTTATACTTTTAAATTATTGACTATAATATTATGCGGGAATAGCTCAGTTGGTAGAGCGCAACCTTGCCAAGGTTGATGTCGCGGGTTCGAGTCCCGTTTCCCGCTCTCCAAAATCCAATATTTTTGGCGCTGTGGCCAAGTGGTTTAAGGCGAAGCTCTGCAAAAGCTTTATTCGTCGGTTCGAATCCGACCGGCGCCTCTCAAATCTTTAATAAATCTCAAAATAAGAATTACTCATACAAAATTACTACACTAGAAATCTCCTAATTCATAAAAAAACTAATATAAATACTTTGGAATAATTATTGGTCGATTAAAACAAAAGGTATTTAATTTGGAGTTTTTATGCATATATTTTTTATTGTTTACGGATTTGTTCTTCTTATGTCATTTTTAACAATGACTGTATTACTATTAAAAGCTCCTCTTGGTTGGGAAGATGATAGTGGATTTCACACAAAACAAAATATTAGTAACTCATCTTACGCAAAAAATGAGCAGTGAAAAAATGACATCTTTGTTCCCTGAATTGAATTCAAATAAAATGATAACTCTTTAACGAAGCAGAGATTTTATTTTCTTAATTTACCGTCATCTTTCAGCTTTGCGTAACATCAGTTAGTAAATAAAATGAACTTAACTAAATAGTTCTTTTATAAATTAACAACCAACACTTTTTAGAATTATATATTCTAAAACATTTCTGTATTATCATAATTATTATTAAAATTGTATCTTATTTTTATATCTATTAAAATTAAAGTTTCTTTCTATAAATTAATACAAACTTATTAGGATGTATAAAACCGACAGAAAATTACTGGTTGAAGAACTTGAAAATAATGGAATTGTAGATCCATATGTTTTAAAAGCTATTGGCGAAGTAAAGAGAGAAAAATTTATACCTGAGGCAATAAAACATTATGCTTACAAAGATGTAGCATTACCTATAGGCTATGGGCAGACTATTTCACAGCCATACACTGTAGCCTTCATGACCCAACTATTAAACTTAAAAGAAAAATCTAAAATATTAGAGATAGGAACCGGCTCCGGTTATCAAGCAGCATTGTTATTTAATATGGGGATGGAAGTCTATAGTATAGAAAGGAATATTTCTATTTTCTCTGATACACTTAAACTTTTTGATCAATTAAGAATAAGAGTAAAATGTAAATGTGGTGACGGTACTTTAGGTTGGAAAGATCAAGCTCCATTCGATGGTATAATTGTTACTGCTGGCTCACCAGTTGTTCCAACTGAATTAAAAAATCAATTAAGTATAAATGGGAAATTAGTTATTCCGGTTGGAGACAAAGAAACTCAAATGTTAAAAGTAATTACAAAAGAGGATGATGGTTTGTTTTCTGAAGAAAACTATCCACAATTTAAATTTGTACCATTAATAGGAAGAGAGGGTTGGAAAGACGCATAATAGTAATTGCCGGACCCACTTGCTCAGGTAAAACACAAATAGGGATAAAACTTGCAAAAGAATTAAATGCTGAAATTATTTCAGCTGATAGCAGACAAATTTATAAATATCTTAATATTGGCACTGCTAAACCAACTTCAAATCAATTAAAAGAAATAAAACATCATTTTATAAATGAATTAAACCCTGACTATGGGTATGATGTTAGCAAATATGAGTCAGAAGCCAGAAAAAGAATAAAAAAAATATATAGTAAAAACAAATTTCCTATTGTTGTAGGAGGTTCAGGATTATATATTAAAGCATTGTCTGATGGAATTGTTGAAACACCTTTGAAAGATAGTGATTTCAGAAAAAAACTTGAAAATGAAAGAAATATATACGGAAATATTTTTCTTCACGATAAATTAAAAAAAGTAGATCCGGTTAGTGCAGATAAAATACATCCATCTTATTGGAAAAGAGTAGTACGAGCTTTAGAGGTTATTCATCTGACAGGGAAAACTATTACTGAAATACATAACAAACAAAAAAAACAAGATCAATATAAGTTTGATAATTATATATTAAATTGGGATAGAGAAATTCTTTATAAAAATATTGAGTTTAGAGTTGATAAAATGTTTGATGAAGGATTAGTAAATGAAGTCGAACAATTATTAAATAAGGGATTTTCAAAAACTTTAAATTCATTAAATACTGTTGGCTATAAAGAAACTATTTCATTTTTGGAAAATGATATCAGTTTAGAAAGAGCTATTGAACTTACAAAAAGAAACACTAGAAGATATGCAAAAAGACAATTGACATGGTTCAGAAAAGATAAAAGGAATATTTGGATTGATATAAAAACTTATAAAGACTTAGAAAAATTTACAGAACAATTGTTGAAAAAAAGGAAATTTGATGAAAGAAAAAATTAGAATAGCATCAGGACAAGGGTTTTGGGGAGATTTAGTAGATGCGCCCTACAATCAAGTGTCTAAAGGAAATATAGATTATCTGGTTATGGATTATTTAGCTGAAGTAACTATGTCAATTCTACAAAAACAGAAAAATAAAAATCCAAAATTTGGTTATGCCCGAGATATTCCGGCATTAATGAAAAGGATTTTACCAATTTGCAAAGAAAAAAATATTAAAGTAATTACAAATGGCGGTGGGGTAAATCCAATTGATTGTGCTGAAGCAATACTAGAATCTGCAAAAGAATGTGGGTTAAAAAATCTGAAAATTGGAGTAGTTGTTGGTGATGATATCAATGACAGAATTGATGAAATAATAAAAGCCGGTTATGAATTGAATAACATGGAAACTGGCGAATCTGTAAAAACAATTAAGGACAAATTACTTAGTGCAAATGTTTACTTCGGTGCATTCCCAATTGTTGAAGCATTAAAAAAAGGTGTTGATATTGTAATTACTGGTAGAACTACTGATACAGGCCTAACTTTAGCTCCTATGATTTATGAATTCAATTGGAAGCAAGATGATTATAATTTACTTTCAGCCGGTACAGTTGCTGGACATATTTTAGAGTGTGGTGCTCAATCAACAGGAGGTAATTTTTTAGGTGATTGGGAGCTAATTGATAATATGGCTGAAATTGGCTTCCCAATTGCAGAAGCTTTTCCAAATGGAGAAGTAATTATAACCAAACACGATGATACAGGCGGTAAAGTTTCTTTTGAAACTGTTGCAGAGCAATTGGTTTATGAAATCGGAGACCCAAAATCATATATAACTCCCGATTGTATTGCTGATTTTTCTACAATAAAATTAGAAGATTTAGGAAATAACAAAGTTAAAGTTTTTGATGTTAAAGGAGTAAAAGAAACACCTACTTATAAAGTATCATGTTCTTATTCAGATGGTTATTCAGCTGTTGGTACATTAGCTTATTCTTGGCCTCAGGCATTAACAAAAGCCAAAGCAGCTGATAAAATTTTAAGAAAAAGATTGGAAAATCTAAATCTAAAATTTGATGAAATAAACAGTGAATATATTGGATATAATGCAACTCAAGGACCACTTTCTACTAAAATTGATGAAGAAAATATAAATGAAATAATGCTGAGATTTGCTGTTAGATCAAAAGATTTTGATTCTGTTGAAAGATTTGGAAAAGAAATAGCTCCATTAATTTTAACAGGACCGCCAAGTGTAACTGGTTTTGCCGGAGGAAGACCAAAACCAAGTGAAGTTGTTGCTTATTGGCCTGCTCTGATTCCAAAAACTTTAGTTAAACCTGAAATAAAAATTTATGGGTTATAAAAATGAAAATTAAATTAAGAGAAATTGCACACGCAAGAAGTGGTGATAAAGGAGATGCAGGTAATGTTGGTGTTATAGCATACGATGATAAAGGATATGAAATAATAAAAAAATATTTAACTGCTAAAAGGGTTAAAGAACACTTTAGAGGTATTTGTTTTGGTAAAGTTGACAGATATGAGCTACCAAATTTAAGAGCAATAAATTTCTTGCTGCATAATACTTTAGGTGGTGGAGGGACAGTCTCTCTTAAATACGACGCACAGGGTAAAATTCTTGCCTCGGCAATGCTCAGGATGGAAATAGAAATCTAAAATTAATTATTGAGAATAAAATTATGTATAATGAAGAATTAAAAGAATTAACAACCTACCAAAAAAGAATAGAAAAATTACGAGGTTATCTTTGACATTGATAACAAAAAAAACAAAATAAAAGAATTACAAGCTAAAACATCAGCCGAGGGATTTTGGAATGATCAAATATCTGCACAGAAAATACTTCAAGAAATAAAACTTTTGGAAGAATGTGTACTGCTATGGGATGGTATCCATTTCAAATGTGAAAACTTAAAGGAGTTTACTCAACTAGCTCAACTGGAAGAAGATGAATCACTCAGTCAATCAATAAATAGTGACATTTCAGATCTACTTACTGATATTGAAGATGCTGAATTTAAAAATATGCTAAGTGGTAAAGATGATTCTAAAAATTCTATTCTAACTATTCATTCCGGAGCAGGTGGAACAGAAGCACAAGATTGGGCTGATATGTTAATGCGAATGTATCTAAGATGGGGTGAACAAAATAATTTTAATATGTCAATTCTTGATATTCTTGATGGGGAAGGTGCAGGAATAAAAAGTGTTACAATAGAAG
>PFVA01000005.1:6008-17021 GCA_002790365.1 Ignavibacteriales bacterium CG_4_9_14_3_um_filter_30_11 | reverse complement strand
TAGTTATATAAAAATCTCGGAATTCGTTATTTTAGTAATATGTTTTTCTTACAAATTGTCGGGGTTAACCCCGCTATATAAAATATTTTATAAAAATATTTTATGAGCGGCCTTCGGCAAAAAATTCATTTCCAATGAATTTTTTGGGTTTATTTTTTAAAGGCTGCAAGTGCAGCCTTTTTTATGCTTGGGACTTATCTGAAATAAAAAATATTCTATCTTTTCTTCTTCGACCCATTTTTTTTATTTCTTTTCCATCTACTATAAGCCAGTTCAATAATTTTTTTTAATGCTTGTGCATATGAATAACCGGCTGTTTCCATTGATCGCATAAAACCAGCACCTTCGGTAAGATCTGGATTAGGGTTGACTTCCAAAATGTATAATTTATTATCTTTTGAAAGTCTCATATCAACTCTTGCATAATCTCTGCATTGCATTATCTTAAAAGCTTTCAAGGCTATTTCCTTTGCCTTCTTTTCTATTTCCTTCGGTAAAATTGATGGGCAAATAGGAATAGTTTTGTGATATGCTTCATTGTCAGGTTCCCATTTTGCTTCATAACTTACAATATTATGTAGATGATCTGGCATTTCTGTAAAGTCTATTTCGCTTATAGGCAAAACTCTAGGTTTTACATCACCAAGCACAGCAATATTTAATTCCCTGCCATCAATAAATTCTTCAACTAATGCTGGTTGCTCAAAATAAGTAATTACATAATTTATTCTATTTATAAGTTCTTCATCATTTTTAACAATGGATTCATTTCTGATCCCGGCACTTGCATCTTCGTAAGCTGGTTTAACAATAATAGGAAAATTTAAATCGTGTTCTATCTTTTCAATTTTTTTATCTTGAAGAAAAAATAATGGTGTGCTTAAATTTGATGATCTTAATAATTTTTTTGTAAATATTTTACTTTGACAATTAGCTAAAGCCATTTGTGGTGCCCCGGTATATGCAACCCCAAGTAATTCTAATAATCCAACAAGATTCATTTCCAATGTAGGATCATCGTGAAAAATTTCCATAAAGTTAAACACTACATCTGGCTTTTTTTTCTTAAGATTATTAATTAAGGAAAATATGTCATCTTTAATATTAAAAGTATAAGCACTTAATCCGTGTCTTCTTAGCTTACGGACAATTTTGTCATATTCTTCCATAGGTGTTAAATTTTCTGTTTCAAAATATGGTACAAAATGTGTTGGCTCTGACGATAATTCATCAGTTTTAACATATAATTCTGGTTGAGGTTCATTATAAAGTATGACAACTTTCAATTTTTTATTCATAATGACATTAAATTTATAAAAAAATAATGTTAAAAGAATTATTTTTAATTTTTGTATGTTTGTCTTACTTTTAAATAAAACTACTTTTATATGAGTTTCTATCCACAACCATTCAAATATCAATGCGGGCCTTTTGCCCTAAAATATGCCTTAGTAATGAGTGGTAAATTTGTAAGTGAAAGACAAATTGCAAAAATTGCCGGAAGTACCTGGTGGTACGGTACCGACGAAATTGGACTTGCTAAAGCTGCAAAAAAATATAATTGTAATATGAAATATTTTCGTCGAGAAACAAAAGAAGACGCAATAACTGTTTTGAAGAAACAATTGAAAAAAGGATATCCATGTATTTTAAGTGTTGATAATTGGGGGCACTGGATTAGCGTAATAACATATCAAAGTAGTAAATTTATAATTATTGATAGTGCCTATGATAATGTAATTGTTATAAGTTCCGTTGCTACTTTATTAAGTAGATGGAAATATTTTGAAGAAGATAACGGAGATATAAGCTACGATGGTTATGCTTTGATGCCTAATTTTAAAACTTATACTAAAGCTAAATTTAATCTGGAAAAAGCCAGATACTTGATGAGAAAGTCAAACAAACAATTAGCTCAAAACTGGGATTCTTATTTTAATGACTTAATTACAATTTGTAAACCACGTGTACCTCAGGCATATAATATAATTTCCTTTAGAGATTTTATAAGACGACATGGAAATTTAATTGTTAAACAAGTAGCAAATTGGCACGGTTCACCTACATACTCAGAGCTAAATAAAATTTTGAAACAACTGACATTTGTTGCTGAAATTTACGATTTAGTTATTCATACTGAAGATGAAAAAAAAGCTATTATCGACTTGACATCTATTTTAATGATGTACTCTTGCGGTAAATATAAAATGTCCAAAATATATCAACAAGAATAATAATATGACAAAAAGAAGTCCAATCATCCTTAATAGAAGAAATACTGCTCTTTTGATAATTGATATTCAAAAAAGAATTTTGGATGTAATGCATAATTCAAAAAAAGTAGTAAAGAACACAACAAAACTTATTGAAGGTTTTAAAATATTAAATATACCTATATACTATACGGAACAGTATCCAAAAGGATTGGGAGAAACTGAACAAAGTATTAAAGAAGCTTTGACAGATTTAAAAGCTATACAAAAGTTAAGCTTTAGTTGTTCAGGTGCCGGCAATTTATTTAATGAAATTAAAGATAAAGGAATTTCACAAATTGTAGTTACAGGAATTGAATGTCATGTATGTGTTCAACAAACAGTATTGGATTTATTATCAAATGGTTTTCAGGTTAATCTTGCAGCAGATGCTGTATCCTCAAGAAATAAAATTGATTACAAAACAGCAATTAGAAGAATGAGCAAATACGGTGCAGAAGTGACAACTACAGAAGCTATCCTATTTGAATTATTGGAAGTATGTGGTACAGAGGAATTCAAAAAAATTTCAAAAATTGTAAAATAAAATTATTGTTTTATTCATTTGATTCTCTTAAATTAACTGTAATAGCAGCCTTAGATTATAGAGCTAGCAGTTAAACTGCTATTTATTAATAATATATTTCTAAAAATTATAGGAGTAGCAATATGAAACAATTAACAACCACTGTAGCAAGAGTACTTTTTGCAATTCCTTTCCTTGTCTTTGGTTTAATGCATTTAATGAAAGGTGGAGATATGGCAGGATATGTACCATCTTTTATTCCGGGAGGAGTTTTTTGGGTTTATCTAGTCGGGCTTGCATTAATAGCTGCATCAGTAAGTATCTTTATTCAAAAGAAAGCAAAATTAGCTTGCCTACTTTTAGCAATAATGTTAATGGTTTTTGTGTTAACTATTCATTTACCTGGTGTGTTAAATGAAGAAACAATGCAAATGTCAATGCCAAATATGTTAAAAGATTTAGCATTGTGTGGTGCTGCATTATTTTTTTCTGGTTCTTTTACAGACTAATTATTTTCTAATAGAGAAGGAGAAATCCTTCTCTAAATTTATCCTTTCTTAATCTAATTTTATGATATTCATTAAATTTATTCGTATTACCTTTTGTTTCTTGCTAATATTATTTTCGACTTTATTTGGCCAAATAAAAATCAAAGCAGTTGGTGATATTATGCTTGGTTCCGTAACACCAAAAACTGTGTTACCTGCTGACAGTGGAAAAACTTTTGTTAATAACATATCAAAATATTTAACTGATGCAGATATAGTATTTGGAAATTTAGAAGGAACTTTTATTTTAGAACACTTTCAACCCACCAAATGTACTGAACCATCAAGGACAATGGAAAGATGTTTTGAGTTTGGAATGCCTGCTTACCTTGCACCGGTTCTAAAACAATTAAATTTTAATATTTTAAATATAGATAATAATCACTCCAATGACTACGGTTTTAAAGGATATGATTTTACCAAACAGCTATTAAGTGAACTAAATATTAATTATGTAGGTAAAAAAGAACCAAAAAAGATATTTATTAGAGGAAAAGAAATAATAATTGTTCCTTTTGGTTTTTCTGAAATATCTTATAATGTTTCAGATATTAATAATGCTAAGAAAGTAATCACTGAATTAAAGACCAAGAGTAATTTAATTATTGTTTCATTTCATGGAGGAAAAGAAGGCAGAAAAGCTTTACATGTTAAAAACAAGACAGAATTAATGTATGGAGAGAATCGCGGTAACTTGGTAAAATTTTCCCATGCAGTAATTGATGCCGGAGCTGATATAGTTATTGGCCACGGTCCACATGTTCTTAGAGCATTTGAATTATATAAAAACAGACTTATTGCGTATTCACTAGGTAATTTTTTAACATACGGAAATATGAATATAGATGGAGTTAGTGGTATTGCTGGAATTCTTGATGTAGATATTAATGAAATTACGGGTGAGTTTATTTCAGGGAATTTTAATTCAGTACAACAAGTTGAAAATGGATATCCTGTTATTGATGACTCATTTGCCGGATTTAATTTGATTAAAAAATTAACTAAAGATGATTTCTCAGAAACACAATTAGAATTTATAGGAAATGGACAACTAATAAATAAACCGCCCTTGGGCGGTTTATAGAAATTAAGTTATAGTAATTGGAAACTAAAATCCAAAATTTAATCCGGCACTTAATGTTTTAATCTCAGATATTTTATAATCTACATTAAGATTCAAAATTGCTAATTTAAAAGAGGCACCTACTGTAAATCCTACCGTATTTTTTCCTTCTAGTTCAAAATTAATATTAGATTTTGTTGTCCCGGTTGGCGTATCAAATTCATAATCATAATTTATAGTTGTAGTTGAAAATTCAGTAGTAACTCCCATATAAGGAGTAAAGGCAATAATTGATCCTAATTGTTTACCTATATAAATTCCGAATTGAGAAGCTTCAGTTTCAAATATTGTTCCCACTGTTAATTTTTGATAAAATCCACCAAATGCCAAATCAAAAGGCATTTCACCATCAAACCAAACTGCAGGGTTATGCAAAGCACCTACACCCCAAAAGCTAAATTTACCCAAATTTTTTATATCAATATCCGGCAGCCATCTTAACATAAAATTTGTACCTGCAAAAGTACCAATACCTAATTGAACAGCAGCAGTAGGCATAATTGATAGTTCATCCAAAAAGCCTTTAACATCAGTTAAAGCAAATGTTTGAGCTGGAACATTATAAATATTTCCATTTGCTGTAAAAGATTGCTCGGCAAAAATTACTTTAACATTATCTGCTTCCTTTCCAATAATAGTAGGTCCGCTAATTGCAACATTAAAATCTTTTGATAGAATCTGATTTTTTATATCAGCTCTATCAATAGGATTAAGAATACCGGCAACTATCTGATCTGCTTGACTAGAAGTAAATCTGAAAGCACCGCTAGTGGAAAAAGTTTTTTCATTTTCCTCTAAGAAAGAACCCATACCTGCAATTTTAAGATCTAAGTTAAATGATCCCATTGTGTTGGCAGGTAATTTACTAACCCATCCAGAATTAAGATTAGATCCAAATGCTGAGATTACAGGATTAACATACGGTATAGCAGCAGATGTTGAAAGATTTGATAATGTATTGTTTATATCATCACCCTGAGCAAATATAGTAGAAAAAAGAAGAAAAGATACCCCAATAACAATTAATACAAAATACTTTTTCACATTTACTCCCATTAATGTTATAAAATTTTAATTTATTTATAATTTTTCAAACACACTGACATTAATATATTATTATTATTTTAATTATAAAATATAAAATTCTAAATTTTTTATTTTACTTTAGAAGTAAAAGAATGTATAATAGTCGCATATATTACGGTAAAGTACGCTCGATTAAGTATATATTTAAATTATAAATAATAAAACAATGGCAACACAATCATTACTATTTGTACCGGATATAAGTGGTTTTACTAAATTTGTAACACAAACCGAACTGTCACACAGTCGCCATATAATTTCAGAATTATTGAGTGTTATAATAAATCAAAATGAACTTGATTTAAATATTTCTGAAATTGAAGGAGATGCTGTATTATTCTATAGAAATGGAGTTCCTCCAACTTTTAATGAAATATTCGAACAATCAAAAAAAATGTTTCTTTCTTTTCATTCATATTTAAAAAGTATAGAGCATAATAATGTTTGTCAATGCGGTGCATGTACCAGTGTAACAAATTTAACATTAAAATTTATTTCTCACTATGGCGTATTGGAAGAGGTGGCTATAGATAAATTTAATAAACTAATAGGAAGTGATGTAATTTTAGTACATAGGTTATTAAAAAACAGTATCCCATCACACGAATATATTTTATTAACAGAAAATTATTTAAATAACCAGTCGGATAATATTGATTTGATTGACAAAGAGATAAAACTGCAAACTAATATTGAGGAAATAAATAATTTCGGAAAGATAAATTCAAAATATATTTCCCTTACAGATTTAAAATCTTCTTTGCCTCCACCTACAAAAAGTGAGATTCTAAAATTAAAAGGTAAAGTCGGTAAACTTTCAATAGATATTAAAACAACTCTAATAAATGTACACTCTATCATTAGTAATGTAGACCATAAAAAAAACTGGATTAAGGGATTAAATAAAATTAAAAATTCAAATAAAATTAATAGAGTTAATAATGTACATACTTGTGAATTTTCAAATATGAAAATGGATGTTACTACATTATCAAATAATGTATGCGAAAATGAAATTACTTTTTCTGAGGAAGGTTATATCTCGGATAAAATAATAATTATATTTGAATATGTTTTAACTGATATTGATAACAGAACAAATGTAGAGTTAAGATTTTATTCAAAGGGTGACACTAATAAAAATTTATTTGATAGAATCAAATTTAAGATTATACTTACAATGCTTATGAATATGATGAAATCAAATTTGAAAAGATTGAAGAAATATTGTGAAGAATTACAAATTCAAATATAAATTCCAAATATTAAATAATTTGTTAGTTGCAATTACATCTTTACCGCAATATATAGCAATTTCTTTAATTTTGCCGGCATTATAAAGATTTTTAACTTCCATTCCTGAAATTCCTTTTGACTTTGGAGATTCAATTCCAAATGCCTGACAATAAAAATCCAGATTAAATTTTTTAGTAAGTCCAAAATATGTTAATTGTTCTAAAAGATCGATGTGTAATTTTTTATCGTATCGAGAGGTAATTAAATTTGATGTTGGTTTAATTTTATTTATAGCAGAACGAATCATTAGAAAAGGAATATCAAAATTCCTTCCATTAAAAGTTATAAACTTATCAGTAACTTCTGCTATTCTCCAAAATGATTTTATCATTTCTGACTCTGTTAATCCTTTGTAGTTTATAACTCCATCATCAGAATGCCATTCATCTTGTTCATCACTTTCGTAATAAACAAAAGTTTTTTCTTTAACAATATCATAAATACCAATTGCTATAATTTTTGCAGTAAAGGGATAGAGGCTAAGGTATCTAATAACCTCATCTCTTTTTTCTTTTTTTATTTCTTCATCTTTTTCTTTATCGGCATATCTGAATAGATATTCTTTTTGACTTTCGGAGAGTTCTTCTAGAGGGTAAGGAGCGGTTTCAATATCAAAAACTATTTTTCTTTTTTTTGATTTTCCCATGATATTCTCATAAGGATTATTTTAAATTCATAACAAAATAAAAGGTAAATTTAATCAACTTCCTTTTATATTTTTAACTATCTTTTCTACTTGGTCCCACATTTCAGGAGTAAGATTTTCAAACATATTAAACTCTCCTGCACCTTTCAACCATTCACCACCATCAATAGTAACAACTTCCCCATTCATAAAAGAAGAGAAATCTGATATTAAATAAGCGGCCAAGTTAGAAAGCTCCTGATGTTCTCCAACTCTTCCTAATGGAACTTTCTTTTTAATATCAAAAAGCGCTCTCATTTCTTCCGGAAAAAGTCTTTCCCAAGCACCTTTAGTTGGAAACGGACCCGGAGCAATTGCGTTAGAACGAATACCGTATTTTGCCCACTCAACGGCGAGAGACCTTGTTAATGCCAACACACCGGCTTTAGCGCAGGCTGAAGGTACTACATAAGCTGAGCCTGTCCAGGCATATGTTGTAACAATATTTAAAATTGTTGCTTTTTGTTTTTGATCAATCCAATTTTTCCCAAAAGCTAAAGTGCAATTATATGTTCCTTTTAAAACTATTTCAACAATTATATCAAAGGCTCTGTTAGAAAGTCTTTCTGTAGGACTTATAAAATTTCCAGCAGCATTATTTAAAAGTGCATCAACTTTATCAAAATTTTTTATGCTTGCCTGCAATAAATTTTCTACCTGTGAATAATCCCTAACATCACACATTACAGGTAAAACTTTATTACCGGTTTTCTCAGAAATTTCTTTAGCAGTTTTTTCAAGCACATCCATTTTCCTGCTAGTTATAATTAAATCGGCACCTAATTCTGAGAAATGTGTTCCCATTGATTTTCCAAGACCGGTTCCTCCCCCAGTAATTAAAATTACTTTGTCTTTCAGCGAATTTTCTTTTAGCATCGGTTGGGTGTATAAATTTTCTGCCATTTATTGTTTTTCCCTTATTATAAAATTATTTTAAGCAACAATTGTATATCAATTTAAACAAATAATTCTAAAACTGTAAGTTACATCCATAAATTTAGGAGTACAAAATGAATTTAAAACAAACAGCTTTATCTTTTGTTACAATTTTTATTGTGGTTCTATTAGTAAGTGTATTAGTTACTTACCTTTATAGTCTTATTATTTATAATATTGATGTTATAAATTGGGAAACTTCATTCCAGCTTGCAATAATATTTGGTATAATATTAACTTGGTTAAATTATCAAGATGGAAAAGAGAAAAAAAATGAACAAAAAGATAAAAACTACATTTCTTTTTCTTGTAATTGCACAGGGATTGCACTCTGCAGAGGAGTATATTAGAAAAAACTTTGGGAAGTATTTACTCCTACTGAATTTTTTACAAGTTTAATACCAAATAATCCAGAAACCGGATTTTTAATTGCGGATTTAAGTTTTTTTGTGGTTGGAATTTTTTGTTGGATTATACCTGTTAAAAAAAATTATATGTCTGCATAATTTGTTGTTTGGATATGGATTATTGTTGAATTTATAAATGGAGTCGGACACACAATTTGGTCTCTTATTCTAAAATCTAACACACCCGGAACTATTACGGCTTTAATGTTATTATTTTTATTTATTTATTTGTTTAGACTTTTACAATTAGAAAAAGAATAATTTTAATTTGATCAATATAAAAAATATGGAAAAGTACAAAACTGTTGAAGAATACATAAAAAATAAAACAGTTCGCAGATTTAGTAAACAAAACAGAAGCACTAAAAGAAAAACAAAAGCAATCAGAGCAGGAGTTAGAATATCTTTTTCAACTTTAAATGAAAGATTTCTCACTAGAATACCTGTCAAAACTGACCGCTCCACAAACCTATAGCGTAGCTACCAATTCTGGCCGGCAGGGCGGTCAATTCTGATTGCGGCTAACAATGGTAGGTTTAATTCACTTCATTTAAAGCTGTTTCAATTAAATCAATAAGTTTTTGAAATTCAAAAGGTTTGGAGATGTAGTGTGTTAATCCTTCAGAAAGAAATAATTTTTTATCGCCAGGCATTACATAAGCAGTTACGGCAATGTAAGGCTTATTCCTGTTATTTTTAATTTCTTTAAGTTCTTTTGTGGTTGCTATGCCGTTCATTTTTCCGGGAAGCCCAATATCAATTAAAAAAACATCGTAATCATTTTCTATTGCTTTTTCTAAAGCATCCTCTCCATTTCTTGTGCAGTCAATATCATATTTGTTTTTTAATATTCTCTTAACTATATCTATTGTTATCTGATCATCTTCCACAAATAATAATTTTGGTTTTAACAGGTTAGTGTTTTCTACTTTTTCATTCATATTTATCATCTCCACCTTGTATTTATTAAATTTTCATTAATAGTCTTATTTATAGGGATTTTTAGTGTAAATGTACTTCCTACTGCCGGTTTGCTTTTCAGAGTTATAGTTCCACCTATTAAATCTGTATATTTTTTAACTAAAGTTAATCCCAGGCCGGTTCCTTCAAACATTCTGCTAAATCCTTCGCTTGCCTGCCTGAATGGTTCAAATATTATTTTCTGGAGTTCTTCCCGCACACCGATACCCGTATCTTTTACTTCTATTACTGCTTTATCAGTTTCTTTTCTTGCGATTAAAGTTACCTCTCCTTTTTCAGTATATTTTATTGCATTGTTTAAAAGATTACTTATTATTGACACGAACATTTCTTCATCAATATAAGCATTTAATTTTTCTTCAAATGTTTCAAAATTGAGTGTTAATTTTTTCCCCTCAGCCGCTGCTTTGAATAAGTTTATCTGTTCATGTAAAAATATTAATAAATCCTGATCCTTAAAATTCACTTCTTTTTTTTCGGATTCGATTTTTGAAATATCCAGTATGTTATTCAAAGTTGTATTTAATCTTTGCCCGCTAGTCTTAATATTATTTACCATTTCAATTAATTCATTATCCTTTAATTCATTCTGCAGAAATTCAGCATAACCTACAATACCTATCAGGGGTGTCCTTAGTTCGTGACTCATATTAGCAAGAAAACTGGACTTGATTCTGTTCAATTCTTCAGCTGTTTCTTTTGCTTTAATAAGTTCTTCTTCAGCATTTTTACGAGAAGTAATATCCAAGTACATCCCATAAAAACCAATGGTCTTATCATTTACAATAATAGGCACACCAATGATTTGAACATAAACAAGTGTCCCATCCTTTTTTTTACGAATACTATCTTTATTTATCTGATTTCCTCTCATAGTTTCAATTGAATACGCTTCTGATTCCTCTTTAAATTCATTAGGAACTATCAAATCGTTAAGAGCCTGACCCTTAATTTCATCAGAATAGTAACCGAACAACGCTGAAAATGATTCGTTGATATCAACAACTTTATCTTGAGAGTCTAACAATGTGATTGCAACCGGAGAGTTATTAAATAATTGCATGAACTTATTTCTCTGAAAAATAATTTCTTGCTCGGCAAAGTACTGTTCGGTAATATTCTTTGCCGTTGATACAAAATGAGTGATATTACCTTGTTTGTCTTTAACTGGTG
>PFVA01000005.1:5748-5996 GCA_002790365.1 Ignavibacteriales bacterium CG_4_9_14_3_um_filter_30_11 | reverse complement strand
ATTCATAAATGAGTTCGCCATCTTTTCTTTTATTTATGAATGTAGCCCGAAAGACCTCACCTGACAATATGGTTTTCCAAAACATCTCATAGAATTCTTTTGGATGCTGCCCGGATTTTAAAATTCTGGGGGTCTTCCCAATTACATCTTCTTTTGAGTAGCCGCTTTCTTTTGAAAAAGCATTATTTACAAATTGTATTATTCCTTTTCTATCGGTAATTATCACACAATCCGCCGTTTGTTCAAGA
>PFVA01000005.1:0-5728 GCA_002790365.1 Ignavibacteriales bacterium CG_4_9_14_3_um_filter_30_11 | reverse complement strand
TTCTTGTTCTTTCCGTTTTCGTTCAGTAATATCTTCTATTATTAGAAGACTTTCCCCCTCATTGTGTTTTATTGGACATAGCGTTAAGTTAATAATTCTTAATCCCTTAACAGGTTCTGAGTAGTTACATTCTATATCACTCATAGGTTTATGTGAAAGAATATGGTAGCGGCATTCTTCCGGTGCATTTAACTTTTCAAACAATGAAGTTATATTCTGACCGAGCAGAAGATTCTGCTCAAGTCCGAAACTCTTACAAAAAGCGTGGTTGACACTCAGAATTTTTCCGTTTGTATCAAATACTAATAAACCGACCGGTACTGTTGAAACAATGGTTTCAGTTAATCTTTTACTTTCTTTAAGCGCTTTTTGAGACTGTTGTATTGATTCAGCCATTAAGTTAAATGATTTTGAGAGAAGTCCAATTTCATCATTTGATTTTACTAAAGTGAGGTGTGAGTAATCGCCATTGGCAATCCTATCTGAAGCATTGGCAATATTAATAATCGGTCTGGCTATTCTGCGGACCGTAAGAAATGGAATTACAATAGTGATAAAAATTACTAATAATGTTACACCAAAGATCAATATCATAGCATGTTCTTTTACGTCTGCAGCTTGGAAACGATATTCTTCAATTCTCTTTGAGATTCCGACAAAAATCTGCGTGGTTTTCTTATTAACTTCTTCACTAAAGCGATAATTCATCGTCTCCATTAGTGTCCAAGCTTCCGGCAACTGGCGGGAATTTGCTATCGAAAAAATCTTTGCAGAAATGGTGCGGATAGAGTCAAGGTCTTGTTTTATTTTTACGGTAAGCTGTTGTTCTTCATTTGTAAGAGGAAGGCGGTTGAATTCATGATAGAAGTTATCAACAACTGAATTCAGGCTGTCAAATTTGTGCAAGTAATACTGCTTTTGTGTTATAATGTAGTCGTTAGCCGACATCAATAGCTGTGTAATATTAAACCGCAGATTCGCCGCAACACCGTACTTAACATTCTCAAGATTTATATTGTCAAGGCTGGCGGTAACATTTTTGAAACCTATATAAGTAGTTCTAGCTATCCCGATCATTAAAATGATTATTAGTGCGAAAGGAAAACCTATCTTTTTTCCTATTGTTATTTTCATTTGCGGTTAACTCCAAAAAAAAATTAAGATGTGATAAATGATTTTGTTTTGTAAATAAAAAAGGACGCACCTTGATCTTATATCCCATTTCGAGGTACTAGCATACCCTTCATCAAAGACATAAGCAAGTGCGTCCCATCCTTGGACGCAGCTTACTTGCTTGTTCTTGATGAATTAAAAATTGCTAGTTTTCGAAACAGAACATAGCATACGCTATATTAAATATTTTATATTAAACTTGTTCCGTTTTCTCCAAATTTAAAAATTAATGAAAATTAGATTTAGTTATAAATAAGATAGGATATTGTTTCTATTTTTCAAAACAAATGATTCATATAATTTCGTGCCTTAATTTTGTATAAAAAACTTTTACATACCTGTCTTTGCAGTTTTCCGCACTACGAACACCCTAAGTACATATATTTTTTATCCGCCTTCTTCTTGCCGGATTTCGGCGAGCGAGAGCACATTGGTAAAACCACCGGACTGACAGGTCGACTGTTAGAGAAGGGGAAAGCCGCATCTTGAACCTTTTAAGTAGAGAAGAAAGAAAATTAAAAAGAATTGAAAAGAATAAAAAAATAATTCCAATGATCTTATAAAAACAAGGTTTTGAAGATAAATATAAAAATTGTTAATATTCTTAATAAAAATTAATATATAGGATAAAAATGCAATCGAAAGCTAAAACAGTAAATGAATATATAGATTACCTACCTATTGAAAGGCAAATTGTTATAAAAAAATTAAGACAGGTTATAAAGAAAAACTTACCTAAAGGATTTAAAGAAGAAATGAGCTACGGTATGATTGGTTATGTTGTTCCCCATTCTATTTATCCTGACGGGTATCACTGCAACCCTAAACTACCACTTCCTTTTTTATCTATTGCATCACAAAAAAATTTTATAGCTTATTATCACATGGGCATTTATTCAGATAAGAATATATTGAATTGGTTCAATGATGAATGGAAGAAAATTTCAAAATCTAAATTAGATATGGGAAAAAGTTGCATAAGATTTAAAAATATTGATAAAATTCCTTATGAGTTGATGGGACAACTTGCAAGTAAGATAACCCCCCAAGAATGGATAAAAACATACGAAAATAATATTAAGAGGTAATTTAACTTGTACCTTGAATCAGAAAGATTAATATATAAAAAAGCTTCTGAGCCAGACCGTTCTAATTATATTAATTGGTACACCAATGATACTGTAATGAAATACATAACAGGAAAAGGAATGACTGACGAAGCAGCAAATGCTCGATTTGAATTTGCACTTGATACAAATAAAAAATTCCCTGAGCTTGGTTTTTATTCTGCAAATAAAAAAGAAGATAATACTTTTGTGGGTTTAGTAAAATTAGTTTATTACGGAAATATGCAGGCAGAAGTTGGTTATGGTTTGATGCCTGAATTTTGGGGAAAGAAATTTGCTACAGAAATGTTAAAATGTTTTATTGACTATTCTAAAACATTACCAAAAATAAAAGAATTAATTGCAATTGTAGATCCAGAGAATATTCTTTCAATAAAATTATTGAAAAATCAATCTTTCATATATTTTAAAAATGGGATTGAAAACAAAAGAAAGGTAGAATATTATATATTAAGTATCTGATTTTTTATTACCATGAAAGAATAATGGAACTTAATAAAGACATTTTATTAGAAGTTAAGGAAAGACTAAAAAAATATATTCATAACACTCCTGTTTTAACCTCACAACTTCTCAATGATCTAACCGGATGCCAATTATATTTTAAATGTGAAAATTTTCAAAAGATGGGTGCATTTAAAATTAGAGGTGCACTCAACGCTATGTTAAACCTAACAAAGGAAGAGTTACAAAGAGGTGTTGTTACTCACTCATCAGGTAATTTTGCTCAGGCATTATCTTTATCGACTAAACTTCTATGTACAAAAGCATACATTGTTATGCCTTCAACCTCTCCAGAGGTAAAAAGAAAGGCTGTAATTGGATATGGAGGAGAAATAACTTTATGCGATCCTAATTTAAAGAGCCGAGAACAAGCATCAAATAAAATTATAGAAGAAAAAGGTTGTGTTTTTATACATTCTTCCAATAATCTAAATGTAATATTAGGACAAGCAACTGCAGCAATGGAATTGTTGGAGGAACAATCTGACTTGGATTTTGTACTTACACCAGTCGGTGGCGGTGGACTGATTGCCGGAACTTCTCTTGCAGCAAATTATTTTGGTAGAAATTGTAAAACTGTAGGAGGAGAACCATTTGAAGCAGATGATGCTTGCAGATCACTTAAAAGTGGTAAAATTGAACACAATAAAACAACAAATACAATTGCTGATGGATTAAAAACTGAACTTGGTGATATTACATTTCCCATTATCCAAAAATATGTTGACCATATAATTAGAGTTGAAGAGATTGAAATTATTGAATCAATGAAGTTAATTTGGGAGAGGATGAAAATAATTGTAGAACCTTCCGGAGTTGTTCCATTTGCTGCGTTGATCAAAGAAAAAGAAAAATTTAAAAATAAAAAAGTCGGAATAATCCTTTCAGGTGGAAATGTAGATTTGAAAAATTTACCTTTTTTTTAAAATGTTTATAAAATTTTATTTACTAATTATGTTTGGAAAAAAATAATATGAAGTGGTATCAATTTGTAGGTTATGCAGGTTCTATTCTAATCGCACTTTCACTTATGATGAAAAATATTTTTAAACTACGAAAAGTAAATCTAATTGGAGCATCAACTTTTGCAATATATGGATTTTTGGTTAATGCATATCCTGTGCTGTTTCTAAATTCATTTATTGCCTTGGTAGATATTTACTACTTAACCCAAATGTACAGAAGAAAGGATGCATTCAGCTTAATGCCGGTTCTTAATCCTAGTCATCCTTACTTAAATAAATTTTTAGATTTTTACAGTGATGATATTCAAAATTTTTCACCTGAATTTGACAGATCAAAAACTTCAGAAGGTAATTGTTATTTTATTTTAAGGAACCTTTTTCCGGTAGGTATCTTCATATATAAAGTAAGTAATGAAACTGAAGCTGAAATATTATTAGATTATGCAATACCCGATTACAGAGATTTAAAGAATGCGGAATATTTGTATTATGCAGCAACTGAATTCCTTAAAGAAAAAGGAATAAAAACTTTAATTACTAAAAGTTCTGTTGATAAACATAACAACTATTTAAAACGAGTTGGTTTTAAAGTAGATAATACTAATAAAAATTTATTTAGAAAAAAATTAAATTAGAAACAGTATTTATTTGCTTCTATTAATCTACCAGCTATGCTTCTCCTTAATTCTTTAGTATTAACATTGTCATATTTAGTAAATCTCTTTAATCCAAGCAAAAGCATTCTCAATTCATCACCATCTGCAAATGAAGTAATTGCATGTTTACCGTGCCGGTTTATTCTTTCAAAAGCATCATTGAAATATACCTTGGTCATTTCAATATATGGTTTTAACTCATCTTCACTTTTTATTTTTGAAAGTTTTAATGTTCTTAAATATGCTGATTCGCAGGCAAATAATTCTATCATCATATCTGTAACATTCATTATTATTTCCTGTTCATCTTTTAAGCTCTGCATAAATTTTTGAACAGCAGCACCGGCAATAATTAATACAGCTTTCTTAGCATTGTTAACTGCTTTTTTTTCTGAAGATAATATCCCATCTTCATCTCCACTCATATCAGGAACTGACATTAATTCTTTTTGCACTGCCATTGCTGGTCCCATTAGGTCCAATCTTCCTTTCATTGCTCTTTTCATTAACATATCAACTGTCAGCAATCTGTTAATTTCGTTTGTACCTTCAAAAATTCTGTTAATTCTTGAGTCTCTGTAAGCTCTTGCAGCAGGGTACTCTTCAGAATACCCGTAACCCCCGTGTATCTGTACCGTTTCATCAACCACATAATCAAGTACTTCTGAACCATAAACTTTTAGCATTGCGCACTCAATAGCATATTCTTCAGCAGCTTTAAGTGAAGCATCAGTATAACTTACTCCATCAGCTTGTAAAGATTTTATTTTATCGTTTATCAATCCACTGGTTCTAAATGTTGCTGATTCACATGCAAATATTCTAATTGCTTGTTCTGCAAGTTTGTATTTAATAGCTCCAAAATTTGAAATCGGTTGGTTAAATTGTTTTCTTTCGTTAGCATATCTTACAGCAATTGATGCATTTTCTTTGGCTCCGCCTGTTGTCATTGCACATAATTTGAATCTACCGATATTTAAAATATTAAAAGCTATATAAGCACCTTTGCCAATTTCACCTAAAATATTTTCTTTTGGTACTTTTACATTATCTAAAAATAATGCTCTTGTAGATGAACCTTTTATACCCAATTTATTTTCTTCGTTACCGCTTGTAAAACCTTCTGAGTCAGTGGGAATAATAAAGCATGTAAATTTATCTCCATCCACTTGAGCAAAAGTAATTAGAATATCAGCAAAACCTCCGTTAGTGATCCACATTTTTTGTCCATTTAAAATGTAATGTTTACCGTCTTCAGAGAGTTTGGCTGTAGTTTTAGCAGAAAGTGCATCTGAACCGGAAG
>PFVA01000153.1 GCA_002790365.1 Ignavibacteriales bacterium CG_4_9_14_3_um_filter_30_11 | reverse complement strand
ATCCCGCTTTCTCCGGGATATCTGAGATAATACCCTCTAACCTGATCCGGGTAATACCGGCGTAGGGAAACGGGCAACAATAGTCCTACTATTTAGCCGTTTCTCCGAAGTAGTCCTTCGGACTTTAAACGGCTTTTTTCATTTAAATAATAGAGGTGTAAAATGAAATATGTAGTACTGTTGTTTTTTTTATTTACGATAAACCTTCTTTCCCAAAATGTTTCTATTAAAGGTAAAATAATAGATTCCGAAACACTTAAGGGCATTGCAAATGTTAACATTCAAATTGAGGGACTTAACAAAGGAGCGGTTACAAATAGAGAAGGGGAGTTCACTCTTAATTTCGATGGTATTATACCTATAGAAAATTTAATAATTAGTCACATTGGTTATTACACTTTAAGGAGAAAATTTTCTAATATTGATTTGACTGATGTTATTGAAATAAATCTTACCCCCAAAGTTATACCTTCACAGACAATCTTCGTAGAGGGTAATTTAGGCAAAAAAGGATTTACACCTTTTACATTCAATAAAATTAATAGAAAAGAAATAGATGACAATTATACTTACCAAGATTTACCCGAATATTTGAGTAATTTACCTTCTACTACATTCTATTCAGAAAATGGTAACGGTATAGGTTATAACTATTTAAGTATAAGAGGATTCGACCAAAGAAGAATATCAGTCTCTATAAACGGAATACCCCAAAATGATCCAGAAGATAACAATGTTTACTGGCTTGATTTTCCGGATTTACTTGCAAGCACAGAATTAATTCAAGTGCAAAGGGGAGCAGGGTCCGGAATAACAGGATATCCTGCTGTAGGCGGCTCAATTAATATTGTGACTTCTACTTTTTCATACAAACCATTTAAAAAAATAGAAATATCATCAGGTAGTTTTAATACAAGAAAATATTCTGCTTCATTTTCAAGCGGGCTTATAAATAATAAATATTCAATTTATGCTAAATTTTCTAAAACACTCAGCAGTGGATATAGAAATTCAAGTTGGACAAATTTTAATTCTTTTTATTTAACCACCATTAGATATGATAAAAATCTAACTAGTCAGCTTAATTTTTATGGAGGACCTATTTCTGACGGACTTGCATATACCGGTCTTCCTAAATTTGCAGTAAAAGATGAAATACTAAGAAAAGAAAATTTTTCATATTGGGAAGCAGCAAATAATGCTTATACTTTTGTAACTCCTAGAAGGGCTACAGAAATTGAAAATTTTTCACAGCCTCACTATGAGTTATTAAATGAATATGTAATTAATAGCAAGATAAAATTAAATTCCGCCTTGTTTTTAGTTGTGGGAAATGGATTTTTTGACTTTGACGGTTCCTGGGCAGATACTACTTATTTAAGACTAACATCTATAAACGGGTTTAATCCGAATGGAAATCCACAGAATGTTTTGATAAGAGCGCAAGTTGAAAACACACAATTCGGTTTGATACCTCGATTAAGTATCAAGCAAGAAAATGGTGAATTAATAATAGGTGGTGAAATTAGAATTCACAGATCAGATCATTGGGGAGGAATAGAATTTGGAGAGAATTTACCAACCAATTTCACAAAGAGTTTTCAATATTATTTTTACAAAGGTGGAAAAAATATTATCAATGGGTATTTACACCAGAGTTATAATTTAAATGAAAAAATAAATCTTTTAGGTGAGATACAAGTCGCTTACCATAAATATAAATTATATGATGAAAAATATATTGGGACAAATTTTGAAGTAAGTAATATATATCTAAATCCCCGCTTTGGTGTGAATTACAAATTTGATGAAACACAAAGTTTGTATATTTCATTTGCAAGAGTAACCCGAGAGCCAAGACTTGTTAATTACTATAATGCCAGTGAATCCAGCGGTGGAGAAGTACCAAAATTTGAACAGAACACAAACGGAAGTTATAACTTTGATAAACCTTTAGTTCAACCTGAAAAAATGAATGACATTGAATTAGGTTACTTATTTAATACTAATGAATTCTCTGCTACCATAAATATATTTTATATGATTTTTCAAGATGAAATTGTAAAGAACGGTAAAGTTGACAGATTCGGTCAACCAACAACAGGAAATGTTGATAAAACTATTCACAGAGGAATTGAAGTAACAGCATTAGTGAATTTAGAAAAAGGATTAAAATTGTTTGGTAATGCAACATTAAGTAACAATAAAATAACAAGTGGAAGGTATTTTATAACAGGAACGAATTCTATAGATCTCTCCAGAAACAGTATTAGTGGGTTTCCGGATTTTTTGGCTAACTTTGGATTACAATTTTCAAAAGCTAGATTCTATTCACAATTTTCCGGCAAATATGTAGGCAGGTTTTATTCGGATAATTACGCAGATAAACTTTCGACATATTTGGCACTATATCCTGGCTTTGTATCCTATGAAGATAATATAAATGATGCATATTTTACTGCATCCTTATTTGTCAGCTATGAATTTGATATATTAAATTCATCTACACCATCAAAAATATTTTTTCAGGTTAATAATTTATTTGATAATTTATATTCAGCAAATGCAATTGGAGGAGAATTCTTTCCTGCAGCAGATAGAAATTTTTTATTTGGTTTGAATATAGGATTATAATCTATATGAAAAAATGCATAATAATAGCTAACGGTAAATCACCAAAAAAAAGTGAATTAAATTTTTTCATCAAAAATGGCTATACAGATATTATTTGTGCAGATGGTGGAGCAAATAATGCTTATAAGTTAAAGATAATTCCCAATTACATTATAGGTGATTTAGATTCTATTGAAATAAAAGTATT
This sequence comes from Ignavibacteriales bacterium CG_4_9_14_3_um_filter_30_11, assembly GCA_002790365.1. Taxonomy (GTDB): domain Bacteria; phylum Bacteroidota; class Ignavibacteria; order Ignavibacteriales; family Ignavibacteriaceae. The sequence continues at coordinate 14,226 of PFVA01000153.1, read as the reverse complement.
AAAATATTTTGAGGGTAAATCAAAAATAATGAAAGACAAAAACCAATATGATACAGATGTTGAAAAATGTTTAAAATATGCTATCAAGAAAAAATTTACACATGCAGTATTATTTGGTGGAATTGGAAGCAGATTAGACCATTCAATTTGTAATTTAGGGATTATCATTAAATTTTATAATAAGATAAATGTTTCGATTTTATCAGGAATATCATACTTAATTTCATATAAAGGTGAGAAGATTATACAAACAAAAAAAGGAGAAACAATTTCTTTTTATGGATTTGATAAAAAAACTAAATTCACTTCTTCGGATTTAAAATATCCTTTAAAAAATATAACTCTTCCTTTAGGTAAAAAAGAAAGTACAAGTAATGTTGCATTAAGTGAGTGCGTGAAGATAAAAATATCCGGAGGGATTGGATTTATTATTAGAGATTTTAAAATGGTTAAACTAAATGGTCTCTTTTAACAGTTTAGATGTAATTGTTATTGTTGCATTCTTTTTAATAGTTCTTGTAATTGGATTTTTATCAGGAAGAAAAACAAGTAGTGAAGCAAATGATTATTTACTGTTAGGCAGGAAAGTCGGTCTTTTTTTATTTGTCTTAACTTCAGTCACAACTTGGTATGGAGGAATATTAGGGGTAGGTGAATTTACTTACAGATATGGTATATTAAGCTGGTTTACGCAAGGACTGCCTTATTACATTTTTGCATTTATATTTGCATTGTTTTTTGCAAAAAAAATTCACAAAGCTTCTCTATTTACAATTCCTGATAAAATTACAGAACTCTATGGAAAGAAAGCAGGATTATTTTCAGCTGCATTGGTTCTTGTCTTAGTTTCTCCTGCCCCTTATTTTTTAATGATTGCAAATTTGATGTCTCTGATTTTTAACATAAATCTAATACTTAGTCTTTTTGTTGCATTGATATTGTCCATATCGTATTTATTAAAAGGTGGCTTTCGTGCAAATGTTTATGTGGATGCTTTTCAATTTTTTGTAATGTTCATTGGTTTTATTCTAATTGTGATAGTTGCTTATCTAAAATTTGGTGGAAGTGATTTCCTAATTTCAAATTTACCCGCTGAACATCTAAAACTTACCGGGGTAGTTTCTCCAGTTTACATTTTAGTATGGTTTTTTATTGCACTGTGGACATTTGCTGATCCGGGATTTCATCAACGCTGTTATTCTGCTAAGACAAGTAACATTGCTAAAAAAGGAATTCTTATCTCAATTTTATTATGGGCATTGTTTGATTTTTTAACAACTTCAACCGGACTTTATGCAAAAGCTGTGATTCCAAATATGAATAATCCGATTTTATCTTTCCCGTTATTTGCTGAAAGTATTTTATCGCCAGGCATTAAAGGAATATTTTATGCAGGTCTTTTTGCAACCATTCTATCCACATCCAACAGCTTTTTATTTTTAAGTGGAACAACTGTTGCCAGAGATTTTATTTTTAGAATAAATAAAAAACATGATGAAACTTTTCTAAAAAAATATACTTTTTACGGTTTGATAATTTCTGGAGTTATTGCTTTAACTTTGGCATATTTTATTCCATCGGTAATTGAAATTTGGTATTTAATTGGTTCAATCTGTGTGCCGGGAATAATCATTCCAATTATCAGTGCCTATTATTCAAAATTATTCATAAAAGGAAAACTGATTTTTATAGAAATGGTTTTATCTGTTTCAGCAAGTTTGATATGGTATTTTACAAAGGAAAGCTTTTCTAATATTTATTTACTTAATGAACTTGAACCACTGATAGTAGGCTTATTTGTATCAGTTGTTTTACATTTCACTTTTTTATTTTTTAAGAAAAAATATTGAGTTAGTCTGAAGCTTTCTCTTTTTTGAAGATGAGTGACATTATTATAGAAAAAGCTAATAAAAATATGATTACTCCCAAAGAAACAGAAGTATGAATCACAAAAACTTCTGATAACAACATTTTTATACCCACAAAAAATAAAATCAATCCCACTCCATATTTTAGGTAATGAAATAGGTCAACTAAACCGGATAATGCAAAGTATAGCGAACGCAAACCTAATATTGCAAATATATTAGATGTAATTATTATGAATGGATCTTTTGTAACTGAGATGATTGCCGGTATAGAATCCACTGCAAAGATTATATCCGATGATTCAATTAAAAGCAAAGTAAGGAATAGAGAAGTCACAAATATTTTTCCATCTTTTTTAATAAAGAATTTCTGTCTGTCAAATTGAGTGTGAATATTAAAATGTCCTCTCATAAATTTAATGATCCAATTATTTTCATAATCAACTTTATCTTCTTTGTTTCGTATCATTTTATAAGCAGCATAAATAAGAAGTGCACCGAAAAAATAAATTATTGGATGAAATAAATTTATAAGTCCGATACCTAGAAGTATGAAAATAATTCTGAAAACAATTGCACTTAGAATTCCCCATTTTAATATGTGAGGCTGGAAAGTATTTGGTACACGCATCACTGTGAATATCATAAGGAAGACAAAAAGATTATCAACGGAAAGAGAATATTCAATTAAATAACCAGTTAGGAATTCAACTGCTTTGATGTGTCCATTTTCAAAGTAAAAATAAATGAATAGACAAAAAAGTAAGGCTGTAGCAATCCAAATACTGCCCCATATAAGGCTTTTCTTTATTCCAGATTTACTTCTTGAATGATCAGTTAAGTAAAGATCAATTATAATAATTGCAATAGCTATTATTGAAAAGATGAACCAAAATATTGTTTCATTAAACAACATAAAATATCCTATGGTAATAAAATTGCTGAAGCAAGTACAGTTGTCCAAAGTCCTTTTTTATTGCCCTGTGCAGACTGTGTTATGTTAAAACTTTTAACAATTTCACCGGACATTTTATAAATATTTTCCCTTTCATTCCAATCTATATCAGGATTAAAATCTAGGCCAAGTGTTGTAGCAAGCATAGTAGCAGCTAAATCCTCAGCATATTCACCGGCAACTTTTTCTGTTTCACCGTAAGGATGGTGTTCAGAAAGATAACCATACATTGATTTATCTTTAGGTAAAGCAACTCCTATAGAAGATGCTATTAATCTGTTTGGCTCATTAGTAGAATTTCTTGCCATTACTGCAAAAGTAATTTGTCCTGGTTTAAGAAGTTTTACACCAGCTTCTTTTGTAATTCTCTTACAGTTAATAGGATAAATACTGCTGACAGTAACTAAGTTACACATTTGAATTCCAGCACTTCTCAATGCAAGTTCAAATGAAGATAAATAGTTTTTGTCTACTCCTACACCTTTTGTAAAGAATATTTTTTTTGGTAAAAACAATTTAGCCTCCCTATATTTTATATTTTTAGTTTAATAAATTTTCGTTTACCGACTTTTAATATTTGGCCGTCTTTTATTCTAATATTGAATGTAATATCATCAATTTTTTCTCCATCAATAGATACTCCGCCTTGCTGTACTAATCTCCTTGCTTCTCCTTTAGAGGTTGCAAAGTTAACTTTTATTATTAAATCAATAATATTTATCTCATTTGTTTTATTAGAAATACTAAATACTTCTATATCATCTGGGATATCTTTTTTAATAAAAATTTTATCAAATTCTTCTTCAGCAGAAATTGCAACTTTCTCGTCGTAATACATCCTTACAAATGTACGAGCAAGTTTTCTTTTAGAATCTCTTGGATTAGTTTCAATTTCTTTCTTTAATTCTATTAATTCAGTTGTTGTTACATCTGTAGCTAATTCAAAATAATTAAAAATTATATTATCAGGAATTGAAAGAGTCCTTCCATAAATCTCGTTTGGTGGATCAGATATACCTATATAATTGTCATAAGATTTGCTCATCTTTTCAACTCCATCTGTACCAACAATTAAAGGCATTGTTAAAATAATCTGAGGTTCCAATCCATGTTCTTTTTGTATGTCTCTGCCAACAAGCAGATTAAATTTCTGATCTGTGCCGCCTAACTCTACATCACTTTTAATTGCAACAGAATCCATTGCCTGAGCCAAAGGATATAAAAGTTCGTGCATGCTTATTGGAACACCTGATTTAAATCTTTTTGTAAAATCATCTCGTTCCAACATTCTTGCAACTGTATATTTTGAAGAAAGTCTTATAACATCTTCAAAAGACAATTTACTTAACCAATCAGAATTATGAACAATTTTTGTTTTATTTTTATCTAAAATTTTTGCAGCTTGTTCAAAATATGACTCTCCATTTTTTCTGGCTTCTTTTAATGATAAAGGAGGACGAGTTATATTTCTGCCGGATGGATCACCAATCATACTGGTAAAATCACCAATTATTAAAACAGCTTGATGACCTAAGCTTTGAAATTGAGCAAGTTTTCTTAGAACTACAGAATGTCCGATGTGCAAGTCTGGTCTACTTGGGTCACAGCCAAGTTTAATTATTAGCTGTTTCTTAAATTTAATTGATTTTTCAATTTTTGATACTAGCTCTTCTTCTGGTATAATTTCTGATGAACCTCTTTTTATTAGGTCCATTTGTTCATTAAGAGGAGGGAAATTGATATTAGTTTTACTCATTCAGTATTTATTAAAATTAGATTGATTGTAAATAGTAGTTTCAAAAATAATAACAAAAAGAATTAAAAATTGATATTTCGTTCTTGCTCTCTTTTTAGATCTCTTTTTTTAATACTCTCCCGCTTATCATAAGCTTTTTTACCTTTTGCAAGTGCTAACTCTACCTTGACTTTTCCATTCTTGAAATATAATCTATATGGAATTAATGTTAATCCTTTTTCATTTATCTTGCCAATTAGTTTTTTTATTTCGTTTCTGTTTAATAATAGTTTTCTATCCCTTACAGGTTCGTGGTTATTTATATTACCATGTTTGTAAGGATTAATATGCATTCCGATAAGCCAAACTTCATTTCTTTTGATTGAAGCATAACTATCAACAAAATTTGTTTTTCCTTCTCTTAAAGATTTTACTTCAGTTCCCTGCAAAACAATTCCTGCTTCAAAAATTTGAAGAAAAGTATACTCGTGTTTAGCTTTTCTGTTAACAGAAATATTTTTTTGATTATCAGATTCCACTAATGTCCTAATTTGTGATGCTAAAAGATAATTTGAATGATTATTAATTACAATAAATGTTAATTATCCGTAGAATATATAAATTTATATAGCTTTACAATAAATATTTAAAATAAAAATTGAATAACCAAAAATTAGAAAATATACTTACCTATATCATTGCAAATAAATATTCAGCTCTTTTTTATACACCACCTTTATATAAAAACACAGTATCGTATTTTTTTAAAAAGCCAAAAGAGATATTAACTGCTTCATCAATTAGAGACTGCAAAGAATTGTTGAATGTTTTAAATAGTGAAAAAATAAAAGCATATACATTATTAAACTATGAATTGGGTTATGCTTTAGAAAAAAGTTTAAATATGTATTACGATGATAGTCTAAATAATATTCAGATTTTAAAATTTGCTGAAAATGAAGTTGAAGAATTAGATTCCAAGAAAATTGATATATCAGTAAAAAATTATGGCGAATACAAAATTAAAAACTTCAGATTAAATGTTACTGAGAACGAATACAAAAAAAACATAAAGAATATAAAAAAATATTTAATTGCCGGTGATACATATCAAGTTAATTATACTGTTAAAAGTTCATTTACCTTTTCAGGTGATTATATCTCTTTATTCAAAACTCTTATATTTAACCAATCTGCAAGGTATTCAGCTTTTATAAATCTTGGTGAAAAGATAATAATCTCTATTTCACCTGAATTATTTTTTGAAATTAAAGGAAATGTGATTACGACTATTCCGATGAAGGGAACTTCAAAAAGGGGAATGAATATAGAAAATGATATTAAAAATAGTTCTTCTTTAAAATTAAACGAAAAAGATAGAGCAGAAAATGTAATGATAATAGACCTACTCAGAAATGATATTGGAAGATTTTGTGAATATGGGAGTATAAAAGCAAATGAACTTTTCTCAATAGAGAAATATGAATCACTCTATCAAATGGTATCTAAGATAAAGGGAAGGTTAAATGAAGGGACAAAAGTTGCTGATGTAATTAAAAATATATTCCCTTGCGGATCAGTTACCGGAGCTCCTAAAATTAAGACTATGGAAATAATTAATGAATTAGAAAATGAAAAAAGGGGAATTTATACAGGAGCAATAGGAATATTAAATAATGGAAAAGCTACATTTAATGTTACTATAAGAACGATGGAAATAAATAAAAAATCCGGTAATGGAACAATGGGGCTTGGAAGTGGAATTGTCATTGATAGTGATGAACAAAAAGAATATGAAGAAGTAAATCTTAAAGGGAAATTTCTAAATAACACTCAAAATTATTTTGAACTCTTTGAGACAATGCGGATAGTTAAAGGGGAAATTATTGACTTTGATAAACATATAAATAGGATAAAAAAAGCAGCTGATTTTTTCCTTTTCTATTTTAACAACTTTAATTTAGAGAAAACTATAAATGAAATTTTAAGTAAAATTAAAAAAGATGATAATTATAGATTAAAATTAATGCTGAATAAATATGGCTTATTTAATTATGAATTATCAGTATTTAATTTTAATAAAGGCCTTGTTAAAATAATATTATCTAAGCATAAAATATCTTCAAGTAATACTTATCAATATTTCAAAACGACTAATAGAAAATTGTATGACAATGAATCTAAAAAGTATGCAAAACAAAAATATTTTGAAGTAATATTCCTAAACGAAAGGGATGAACTTACTGAAGGTTCAATTTCAAATATTTTTATTAAAATTAATAATAAATGGTTTACACCAAAGATAGAAAGTGGAATATTAAATGGAATACAAAGAGAAAAATTGTTAAAAAACAATAGTGATATAAAAGAAGAAACAATTACACTTGATAAATTATTAAAAGCTGAAGGTATAATATTAACGAATTCATTAAAGGGTCAATTAAAAGTAGATGAATTTCATTTTAATGATGGAGAAATTATCCATTTTTAAAATAATTAAATTAAATCTTTAATCGGAATTATTGACCTTTTGTCGAAAAAAATAAAAATTTGTTTTGAGATTTTTATTACAAATTATTCCAATTGTTTATATTTTTAATGTTACAGATATTCATTTTTTATTTACTGATGTTACGCAAAGCTGAAAGATGACGGTAAATTAAGAAAATAAAGCCTCTATTTCGTTAAAGAGTTATCATTTTATTTGAATTCAACTCAGGAAGCAAAGGTGTCATCTTTTCACTGTTCATTTTTTGCGTAAGATGAGTTACTAAATTAATTTTTAGATTGGGAACATAATGAAAAATATGAAATTTTTATTATTTGGCCTTCTATTTATTTTGACTATCATAACTGGCTGCGTAAATAGCGTAAATTCACCTAATTCTGTTATTACAACGGGGCCAGCAGGGACTATAACAATTTATTCACCTGCAACAAATGATTCAATAGGATATAAATCAAACTTAATTAATTATTTAATAGTACCAACTGCAGGTACTCAGTCAGTTGAATTATATATAAATGGTATTTTTAACAGTAATTATTTCCCCTCAGTCAGTACTTCACAACCTTTAACTTTATCATTTGACCCTTTACAAATTGGAAATAGATTTAGTTATTACTTAAAATATTATGATAAAAATGGTTCTTTTGCTTTTAGTGATACAATGTCAAATATTCTGATAACAAAAGTTAGAGTCCCTCCATACGCTCCAATAAATCTTGCTTTATATAAAATATCACCATCTTTGGTAAATGTATCTTGGAAAGATAGCTCAAGCGATGTTTCTTTTTATGAAGTTTGGAGAAAAAATGGATTTTCAGGTACCTGGAATAATTTATTTGGTCCTTTACCTCCAACAACTTTTAATATGAATGACGCTAGCATTACACCCGGCATTGTATATGTCTATAAAGTAAGAAGTAAAAATGATTTTGGTTATTCTCAATATAGTGTAAGCGCTAACCCTGATGGAGTTGGCAGCTCAGGTTTATTTGAACCACCAACTAATTTAGTAGTAACTCAAGTGAGCAGTTCACCATTTTCTGTAAAATTAAATTGGGTTGATAATATCCCCAACGAAAATTTCTTTAAGATAGAAAGGAATGATAATTTATCTGTATTTTCTGAATTTCAAACTATAGGAACTGTTGCCGCAAATGTAACTACCTTTGTTGATGATTCTTTCGTTCTATTTAGTGGTAGAACTTATGGATATAAAATTAAAGCTTATTCAAGTTCTGATTCTTCCTGGTCAAATGAATATTATATTACTATAAATTAAGCAGGAGATTATATCTCAGTTTTTACTTTTTTATAATATTTTTCAATATCTGGTTTGTAATAAATTCTATAGAAGAAGAATTCTATAATTGTTACCAAGGAAAGTGAAAAGGTATCCCTGTCAAATAATTTCCCCCATCCTTCAGGTTCCATAATCCATTTTGCAATTATTGATGATAAAGACCAACCAATAGAAAATAGAATTATTATTAATGCAAAATTTAAAAAAGCTGATGAAATAGATTCATTCTTATATTTAGTCCTAAATACAAAGAAAATAAAAATAAAATGAATTATAAAAATAACAGTGTTAATCAATGATTAAGTCCTTTTATTTATAACAGACATTCCAATTACCCCACCAATAATTCCAAATATTGAATCTATTATTAGATTACTAAAAGTAATAGTAAAAGCATATAGTAATGAAAATCCAGTTGCTAAAATATCTTTGGACATATTGTTTAATAATCCCATTGTTTGATCTAATAAAGAACCAAGTTCCAACGAACGCATTAGGGATTCAGTTTGTGGTAATGATTCCACAAAATCATTTGTATGTGTTATATATGTAATTAAAATTTCAAATGCTGATGAAAAAAATGCTGCTGTCAAACCGGTTAAAAATCCATACAGTATAGCTTTCTTTATATCAATTGGTGTACTTATATTGTTTACTCTTAAGTTAAGGTATAATGCTCCGAAAGCTGCTGCCGGTACTATCAAGCAGCAAGTAAAACTTTTAATATAGGGAACAGTAGTTAATACTGCAGCTCCAAATCCACATACCAGAAACGGTAAATATTTATTTGAATTCATTTAAAGAGTAATTGGTTTTGTGAACTATAAAATAATTTTCAATAGCAGAAATAAAAAATATAAAAACAGTAAAACCGAAAATTATCCCGGTTAAAAATGCACTTAATTTTATGTATTCTGAAATATTTAGTGATTGAAAAAGTACATCTATAATAATAGGAAATGCCGCAATGTAAAAATATTTTATTTTTAAATGTTTTTGTTTTAAATAAAAAAGAGAAATAATAGAACCTATAAATGCCCCAATATATATCCCTGAACATCTGGCACAAACATGAAAATAATAGCCAAATACTGAAATAGATTTATATTCTAATTGGTGACAAACACCAGAATAAATTTTATGAAAAAATTGATATAAAATAATTGTCTGCTGATCAATGGGGATAAAAAATGGGAGACTAAAACCAAATACCCAAATCAGAATTAATAAAAAGAAAATTATTCTAAGTAATAAAAAATGAGGAATTATATGTCTAAAAAGATTGTTCAATATTTACTTTAATTTTTTACAAAGACAGAAATTTCATCTTCTGTTAAAACATATAACTTATTATTAAAAATGATTGCAGCTTTTATTGGTTTAACAAAAGAGCTGCCAAATAAAAAAAGTTTTTCTAAAAAAGAATTAGGGGTTTTAAGATTTAAATAATAAATATCATCTTCAGAATTGAGTGTAAGGTTATCACCTGAAATCCTAATATTAGTTATATCAAAATCTAAATTTCTAATATCATTCCCATTTCCAAATTGATCAAACTTCAACAATCTCATCCCATCAAGAATATAAACATCGTTATTATTTGATATAGCTAACTTAGTAGGTGACTTCAATTTATAATTACCGTAATTATAGCTACCAAAATTTGAAATATATTGGCTAAAAATGTTGAATTTTATAATCCTAATATTTTCAGAATCTAAGACATAAAGTTCGCCCAAGCTGGAAGTAGCTGCACTTAGTGGATAGCCAAAACTTGCTTCATTATTGCCTTTATCTCTTGTAATTAATTCTGAAATAAAATTTAAATCATTATCCAATCTTTGAATTCTATGATTATTTTTATCAGTTACATAAACATTTAAAGATGTAGCAAAAACATCAACAGGTGCATCAAAAGCTGATGTACTCCAGCCGAATCCTCCGGTGTAATTCATCTCATTGCCTAAGGTATCAAATGCAAAAACTTGATTAGTCTCTAAATCTGAAACATAGATTATTCCCTTAGTATTAATGCTGAATGATCCGGCATTTTGAAAATGAGCAAAAGTAGTTAGCAGGTTATAATTTTGAGGAAAAGAATAAGAAACCCAGAACAATAAACTTATAATTGTGGATAGCTTTCTTATCAGATTCAAATTTTTATAATTCAATATTTTTTCACATTAAAATTAATTAAGTAGATGTAAAATAATAATTTTCAGTATTCTATTTAGGAAATAATTCAATTTTGATATTTTAAACTGTATAACTAAGTTTGATAAGAAGAAAAAAATGTCCCGTGGTGTAACTGGCAACACGTCGCACTCTGGATGCGAAGAGTTCAGGTTCGACCCCTGACGGGACAACAAAAAAAGTGATTTAATTTGGGTTGAACTTTTTCTTAATTATGGGGAAATCGAGAACTTCTGATAGTAAATCTATTTTTATAATTTTATAATAAGAATCTTATATATTATTTATGGAGGTATAAATTAGATTTTAGTTGAAATTTTTTTTATAAAAAAGGAAGAGACTCCAAATAATTAATAATTTTATAGTAACAACAAACAAAAACAATAAACGGATATAGCTTTTCACTTTAACCTTCTTGCATTGTTTAATAAATCAATGTCTAATTCAGTAATCAGCAAGATATTGAGTCTGGAAAATATTCCGCAGATGAAAAAAACATTTATTTAACAGAACTACTTTGAACAAGTAACTTTACACATAACTACAAAACCAACAATTACACAAATGCCGAAAGCGAATACAGCTTGCCCCGATGTTCTTTATCGGGGGCGTCCGCTTGATTGGCGGGTTATGTGCAAATCATGTGTATGCGATGTTTTTATTTACATTAGGATAAGAAAACAAATCTATTTGTTTAACCTTAATATCATCCAGAGAATAATTAGAAATGAATAATTCCTTTCCTATTTGATTGGAATCTTTATTCACATTTCTCATTCCATATGTCAAATCCCAAGCTTTAATATGGGCAAATGAAAAAAGATTTCTTATATATTCGCTGTCATCGTAAGTGATTAACCACTTATGTTTTGATTTCTTAATTGTATATGCAAACCTTTCGTGATCAAATATTTTATGGAGTGTTCCATTTTTCCCATACAATGCAGATTTAGTTGCGGAAAAATAAGGTGGGTCAAGAAACAAAAAAACATTTTCACCATCAGCGTTAATTAATTCTTCATAATCAAGATTAGAAATTCTAGTGTTATTCAAAATGTTTGAAAGTGATTTTACTCTTTCGATACTTGAATCTGTGAATCTTTTGTGAAACGCAGCATTAGAAAAACCTCCACTTTCTGTTGTCCCAGAAAAAGTAATTCTATTAAAAATAAAAAAAGCAGCAGCTTTTTTAATATTATCAAACGATTCAATGTTCTCTAATAAAAACCTATGTAACTCTTTTCCATCGGGGAATTCTGAACGGAATTTAAGTATTGAATTAATGAGAGAAACTGGATTTTCTTTGCACTCATTCCAAAAGTGATAGAGATTACTATAAATATCGTTTATCCAAAAATCCCTTGATGGATATTTTTGTTTTAGGTAAACAAAAACAGAACCACCACCTACAAAAGGTTCTCTAAATTCTGTAAAATCAGGTATGATTTTCGAAATTACTTTTATCGCTTTGCTTTTACCGCCAGGGTATCTTAAAGGACTTTTTATTGTCATTTTACACTTTCAATTATAATTTCAATATTATTTGTTTTTGCTTCTTGTAAAAGCAATACTAAAAATTTCTTTAAACTATCTCTTATTCCATTAACCTTACAGAATTCTTGAATATTAGAATCAGACTTCGAGTAATAATTACTCAATAGTTGATTGGAAGTTAGTTTTAATGTTGGCTGTACTTTGTAATTTTTGTTGTCAATTTTGATGTCTTTTAGATTACAATACAGAATCATTTTTAATAAACCATCTTTGATATCTCCAATGCTAGGTATTTTAGCATTGCTTGAGTGTTTCCCCTCTATTAAATAAAGTACATTTTCTTTAATTTCAATTTCATCAGTTGTTAAGTAATATAATCCACCAAGGTAGTTTTTAATGGTGATAGTTGCCTTTGTTGAAGTAATTAGATATTCCTTTGGTTGAATTGTTTTGAATTCTCTGTTTTGGGCATCTTGTGCTCTCAACCTAGAGGCATTCATAAATTCCTCTAATCCTTCTAAAAATTTATTTTTAAATTGTACTACTCCATCCTCACCGTGAAAATCAACGGATAGTTTTTTAGAAAGGTCTCTAAATGATTTTATAGCTTTATCTAAAATAACTGGTAAACTTTCTTTAATTTCTTTTAAATTCCAATGCAAAGGTGAAGAATGATAATTATTTATCTCAATAATTTTATTCTTAACATAATTATTATCAAACTCAAAATTAGTTGCTTTATTGTTGTATCTCGGATTTTTTTGTGCTTTATCATAATAAGCGAAAATCACATACACATCTAATAAACTCATCAGTGAGATAGTATCCAATTGAACATAATCACGATCTCCATCTTTGCCTTCATCTTTGATAACAGGAATAACAGTTATTTTTTTGTTAAATCCTAAAGTATTATAAACTCTTTCAAAAGGATAAGATCGAGTGCGTTTAGGAGATTTCCATTTTGAGATACTGAAGCTAAAATTTTTATTTTTAGTCACGAAATAAGTGATATGTGAATTGATATCAAATTCACTAAAATCAATTTCTTTCAAATCAGCAGTACAAAAAGTTTGATATTTTATTCCAGTGATTTGTGCTGTAATATGCATCTGATTATAGTCCTTTTTTCTTTTTATTCTCAACATATTCAATAGTGACAAACTTATATTTACCAGTTTTTCTTTCAATAATTTCCAGTTTGTCTTCATTATTAAACATATCATTGTTTATGTCAAAGCCGGTTTTTTCTTTTATAACTTTTTCAAGATCATGTATTATTTCCATACCGATACAATTTCTATTTAATAAGCGAGCAACTTTCATTGTTGTTCCGCTACCTAAAAAAGGATCTAATACTGTTTCGCCGACATATGAAAATAATTTTATTAGCCTATATGGTAACTCATCAGGAAATGCAGCTACATTTTTTTCTAATTTTGAACCAGGAAGAACATTTGTAATTTCCCAAAGTGTTTTATGCCAATTTTTATTTTGGAATTCTTTTTTATCAATTTTTGACAGTTCACGGACTTCTTGTGAAATTGTTCGGTAATTAAATTTACCTTTTTGGAAAATTACAATACTTTCCAGTAGATTATCTGGATAATAATACATAGGATAAGGATTTTGTAAGATAACACCACTTCTTTTACTAATTCTTAGATAACCATCTGGTTTTTTCCAAACGATTTTGTCTCGATATCTAAAACCAGCACTTTGAAAAATTTTTATTGAATCAGCAACGATAGGATATTTTTCACCATTTACAAGCATATCATCAATATTTAATGCAAATATTCGACCTTCTTGTAAAACACGATAGGATTCATTTGCAAATTTGTTCAAGACTCCTAAATATTGGTTGTAATTAGTGAACAATCCATCATAATCAAAGGGTGCATTAAAATACGGTGGTGAAGTAATGGCAAAGTGAATACTTCCATCAGCAATTTCACCCATCTCCATACAATTACCAAAAATTAATTTATGTTTTGTTGCCATTTTCAAAGAATAATCATTATTTAATTATATCTAAATTTAGCATAAAATTGATCAAAATGTTTGATAGCTTTTTTGCACATAACGGCGTTGTCTATAGAAAAGAAAGTCAAGTAAAAACAGTTTACCCATGGGATTTATAATCCCTAATTTACTGACTTCGGTCTCACA
>PFVA01000089.1 GCA_002790365.1 Ignavibacteriales bacterium CG_4_9_14_3_um_filter_30_11 | reverse complement strand
GGTTATCAACTTTAATTGATTGCCCAATGGGATCAATTCCTACAAATAGTTTATCAATTATATCTTGTCCTATAAGGCACACATCTTTCGAATATTTAATATCATTATTATTTAATGGTCTACCTATATCAACTATTATTGTAGATGTTATTAATACTCCATCAGTTATACCAACTATATACATATTAGGGTTTGTCTTTTGATTTTTAAATTGAATTATTCTTCCATCTCTGTTTTTTTGCGCACCCATATATTTAGCAGATGTTAACAAGTCTTGAAGTCTATAAAAATCATCTAAAGTTATATCCTCTCTGTTTCTATATTTCCTTCTTCCTTGATGACCACCGGTCATAATAGCTGGATATTTCTGAATTTGAAATGTGTTTTTACTTAGAAAGGACACACCACTTTGTATTGTACTTTGCATCATGGTAATTATTGTCATTATTACTATTATGGAGAATACACCTACAGAAATTCCAAATATGGTTAAAGAAGCTCTTAACTTATTTGTTTTGATTGAGTGAATAGAAACTGATAAGGATTCTGATAGTAACAATACAATTACCTATATTAATATTATTAACTAATTAATAATAAATAAAACAAAATAATAGTAAAAATGTAAGACTAATTAAATGCTAGACTATAAATTATTCATATCTAAGTGCTTCTATAGGGTCCAAATTGGAAGCCTTATATGCTGGGTAGGTTCCAAAAATAATTCCTACTAAAACACATAAAGATAAACCTATGGCGACCCAATCATAAGGAATTGCACTTTGTGCATTTAAAAAACTACCTGCCAAATTTCCAATTCCAACTCCGAGTAGAATACCTACAAATCCACCAATAAGACAAAGCACTATTGCTTCAATCAAAAATTGAGTTAATATATTTGATCTTTTTGCACCAACAGCTTTTCTAATACCAATTTCTTTTGTTCTTTCTGTAACAGATACTAACATTATATTCATAATGCCAACCCCTGCTGCAAGTAAAGCAATAATAGAAACTACTAGAGCTCCAATTTTAATTCCCCCTGTCATAACATTAATTTGCGAAATCATTGATTCATTACTGAAAATATCAAAATCATTTTCTTCGCCAGGTTTCACTTTTCTAATTGTTCTCATATGGCCTGTAGCTGATTCAATAACATCATCATAATTTTCTTTACTTTCAGACATTACCATGATATTTACGCTTCTGCTGCGTCTTCCATAAATATTTTGAAATGTAGAAATTGGTAAAACAACTCTGCTGTCTCTGCTACTTCCAAACATTTGAGCTTGTTGTTCTAATATGCCAATAACCATTAAAGGATAATTATCAACTTTAATTGTTTGCCCTATCGGATCAATACCGGGAAAAAGTTTTTCAATAACATCATTACCAATCAAACATACATTTGCAGAATACTGAACATCTTGCTCATTAATCGATCTTCCAAATTCAACATGCCAATCATTAGTTTGGATACCACCTGTTGTTTCACCTATAATTTGTATATTGGGATTAGTAGATAAATTTTTATACTTAATTACTTTACCAAACTGCCATTGTTCAGCTCCTATATATTTAACACCTTTCAGTGTTTCTTCTAATTTATAGAAATCTTCCATTGTTATATCTTTTCTGTTTCTGAATTTAGCTCTAGAACCCGGGCCCCCGCCCATCATTGCAGGAAATTTCTGAATTTGGAATGTATTTTTACTTAACTGTGATACACCATTTTCTATACTATTTTGAAGCATAGTTATGATAGTCATAATTACAATTATAGAAAATATACCAACAACAACACCTAAGATTGTTAAACTTGCTCTTAATTTATTATTATTTAGAGAGTTAAGCGATACTGAAAATATTTGTGAAAAATCCATTATTCATACCTCAAAGCTGTTACAGGGTCCATTTTAGCTGCAGTATATGCCGGAGCAAAGCCTGCTAAAACCCCTGTGATAAGAGAAATTAATATTGCAATTATAACTGCACTATACTGTACTGAAGTAGGCAAAAATTGATCAATTACCATACTTAACATTACTGCCAAGAGCAAACCAACTAACCCTCCAAATAAACATATTGCAGAAGATTCTAAAATAAATTGCCCAAGTATTGTTCTTCTTCTTGCACCAATAGCTTTCCTTAACCCAATTTCTTTTGTTCTTTCTTTTACAGATACAAACATGATATTCATAATTCCAATTGCACCAACAAATAATGCAAGACCTGTTATGAATAAACCAGCTATTTGAATAACGCCTACTACACTATTGTAATTGTTCATCAATCCTTCTTGTTGATTTATTGCAAAGTCATCTGTTGTATCATATTTTAGTCCTCTAATCTTACGCATAATACCTATTGCTTCCTCTTTTGTATCTAAAACCAAAGCAGGGCTTTGAGCTCTCACATTTATTGTTATTGAGCCTCTTGATCTATTCAAAAAGTATTTAAATATTGATCCAATTGGTAAGAAAACTTGATTATCCGGATTAAAACTTCCTAATATAAAACTACCTTGTTCATCTAACACACCAATTACTTTAAAGTTATGATTTCCAATTTTAATAGTTTTATCTAAAGCATCACCTCTTGGAAATAAATTTTTAGCTACCTCGCTTCCTAACACTACAACATCTCTTGCGGCTTGACCTTCAGTCCGGGTAAAAAATCTACCTAATTCAAAAGTGAAATTTGTAGTAGCTACAAAATCAGCAGTTGAACCTACAAGAATAACTCCTTCAACATTATTTTCACCATATTTTAATGTCTTTCTTGCTCTAAGAACCGGTGCTGAAGCTTTTGGTAATTTTGCTAATTCTTTAAATCTGGAATAGTCATCCATAATAAGATTTTTTCTGTTCCTCATTTCCCAAAAATCCACATTACCAAACCAAGCAAATTTATCTATATATAAAACATCTGAACCCAAAGCACTTATACCTTTTTGAAATGCCCCATCAATACCATTAATGGCGGTTGTCATTAATACAACTGATGTAATTCCAATCACAATACCAAGCATTGTAAGTATTGTGCGAATTTTATTTGCCCTAAGAGCACGAAGTGCTATAAATAACCCCTCTTTCATCTCAAACCAAAAATTCATAATACAATACCTATTTAGTTTTTAAAATTAATTTTTTGCAAGATTATTCTTTATAGGGATATATCTCTTTCTTACTACATCATCTGATTCTACTAATCCATCTCTCAACCTGATAATTCTAACAGCGTGTTCAGCTATATATTCTTCGTGTGTTACTAATATTATTGTATTCCCCTTTTCATGCAATTCATTAAATAAACCCATAATTTCTTCACCTGTTTTAGAATCAAGATTTCCTGTAGGTTCATCAGCTAAAATTATAGAAGGATTTGTAACCAAAGCTCTGGCAATAGCTACTCTTTGTCTTTGCCCACCTGAAAGTTCATTTGGTTTATGATGAATTCTATCTTCTAGGCCTACATCAGCTAAAGCCTTTTCAGCTCTTTCTTTTCTTTCCTGGGCAGAAATTCCTGCATAGATAAGAGGTAACTCCACATTGTGCAGTGCATTAGACCTTGCTAATAAATTAAAAGTCTGAAAAACAAAACCAATTTCTTGATTTCTAATTTTAGCTAAATCATTATCTGTCATTTCACTAACATTTTTTCCAGTAAATTCATAAATACCGGATGTTGGTGTATCCAAACAACCTAGCATATTCATTAATGTAGATTTACCAGAACCTGAAGGACCCATTATAGCTACATATTCATTCTTATCAAGCTTTAACGATACATCTGCTAAGGCTTTTACCTCTTGCGTGCCTAATTGATATATTTTAGCTATATGTTCAATTTTTATAATATTCATTTGATTTTCCGTTTTAATTATTATCTGGTTTTCTCATGTCCTTTTTTTTCTCAACCCTTACAGTTGATCCTTTTTTCAATTCACGAGAAATTGCACGATAACTTCCAGTAACTACTTCTTGATTCTCATCTAATCCAGAAATTATTCTTATATAATTATCATCGCTTATACCAGTTTTTACTTTCGCAATATCAGCCTTACCATTACTTATTGTAAAAACTATTTCCTGTAATTTTGGTTTTCCTTTAGTTTCATGTTTTACATTTAATGGTTTATCTTTTTCTTTTGGTTCATCTTTTCCATTCAGTAGTGCTGATTCATTTCTTGCAGTAACACTTTGTAAAGGTACACTTAAAACATTTTTAATAGTTTCTGTTTCAATTTTTGCTGTGCATGACATTCCAGGACGCAAATTTTTATCTATATCAATTAACTTAATTCTTACTTCAAAATTTACAACCTGATCCTGTGTACCTACCCCTGCAGTTTTTGCTGTGTTACCAATCTTAGTTACAATTCCTTTAAATACTTTGTTACCAAAAGCATCAATCTCTATTCTGGCAGTATCACCAGCTGAAATTAACACCACATCATTTTCATCAACTTCTACTGTAGCTTCCATATTATTAAGATCGGAAACAGTCATAATATTTGTTCCTTGACTAAATCCACTTCCTAAAACTCTTTCACCTTTTTCTATATTTAATTGACTGATTGTACCATCCATTGGAGAATAAATAGATGTTTTGGATAGTTTATCAATAGCTTCTTTTACAGATGCTTTACTTTGAAGGACAGAAGATTCTTGTGCTTCATATGAAGCTTTTGAAGATAGATAGTTACTTATTGATGTTTCAAGTTCAGCATTACTTGCTAAACCTTTAGCCTGTAATTCAATCACTCTATCATAAGCAGCTTTAACTTTATCTAATTCAGCTTTGCGTTGCGCAAGTGTTGCTTGTGAAGACATTAAAACTGCGTCAGCTCTTTCTTTTTGTGCTAAGTATGTTTCAGCTTGAATTTGAATTAAAAGAGCTCCTTTCTTAACCATTAAACCTTCTTCAACAGGAAGATTGATTATCTCACCGGTTACTTCAGGAGTAATAACAACTTTGAATTCAGAATTTATTGTTCCAGTAGCTGTTACAGTCTGAGTGATATCTCTTTTCATTACTTTTTCAATTTGAACTGCTATTATACTTTCTTTTGATCCGCCTAGTAATGCTATTAAGATTAAAGCTACTACAAGTATACCTATCCCACCAAATATAAATAACTTCTTCTTAGATTTTTTTTGTTTTCCGTTTGCCATTATACTAATCTCCTTAGATTATTCATTTTCATACTTTTTAAAATTTAGTACACCTAGATAATACTCTAATTGCTTGCTTAGTCTAATAAATTCAAACTGTGCAGTAATGAAATTAGACCTAGCATTTGTATAGTCTGAATTTGCTATTAAAACATTTAATAAAGTACCTGATCCAAGTGAATATCTTTCTTGTTCAATTTTTCTAGTTTCTTCAGCAGCAATAACATTTTTTGTGTTTACCTGTAAACTTTTATCAGCTGCTTGTAGATCTAAATAAGTTTTTTGGATTTGTAGTTTAATAGATCTTTCCAAATCGCTTAATTCTATAACTTTATTTTCTACATTTACTTCAGCAAACTGTACATTATTTGAAACTCTGAAGCCAGAGAAAAGGGGAATATTCAAGGAAAGACTAACAACATATGTTCTTGAATCAAAATATTTATCAATTATGTTAGCTCTTACATTATAAGAAATAGAATTTGTCAATGTAGGTAAATGCCCTGATCTTGCTATTGTAATACCATTATTGGCACTTTCTAATTTTATCTGTGCACTTTGAAAGTCTGTTCTTACAGTTAAAGCTTTATTTACTAACTCTGAAATATTTTTATAGTC
This sequence comes from Ignavibacteriales bacterium CG_4_9_14_3_um_filter_30_11, assembly GCA_002790365.1. Classification (GTDB taxonomy): domain Bacteria; phylum Bacteroidota; class Ignavibacteria; order Ignavibacteriales; family Ignavibacteriaceae. The sequence goes on along the minus strand of PFVA01000089.1, from coordinate 11,225 downwards.
AAGACCTAACTTTTCATTTAAAGTCTTTTTTTCTTCTGAAGTTAATTCGCCTTGGAATATATAATTTTCTAATACATCTAAAGCCAAATAATTTAACAAGTTACTTTTTGCAGTTTCATAATTATTGCTTGCTTGTATTAAAGCTAATTCAGAGTTACCTGTTTTTACTTGTTGTGCATAAACATCAGCAAGTGTTACGGCACCTAGCTTATTACTTTCTGTAACTGTTTCTAAATTTCTTTGATTCCATTTTAAATCATCTTCTCTAACACCTAATATTTGTTTAGCAATAATAACATTGTAGTAAAAAGTAATTGTTTGAAATACGATATCTTGTTTTAATCTTTGAAGGTCTAATCTTGCTGCTTCAACATTATTTTTACTTTGAGAAAGTGTTGCGAAATTAGAAAGTCCATCAAATAATGTTAATCTTGCGGTAACATTCCCATTATAATTTCTGGATTCCGTTGTGGATGGGGGTACAGGAATTACTGTTCCACCAATATTAATAGTTCCTCCAGCATCTTCTGAGCGGTTCCAATTCCAACCAGCTCCAGCTGATAATGTTGGCATAAAATTACCATATGCAGCTCTGATACTGGATTCAGTCACATCCAAATTGTTAACTGATTTTTGTAATAATGTATTTTTATGTAAAGCAATAGTTATTGCTTCATCTAAATTCAATGATTTCTGTGCCTGACTTGTAGTGACCAACATTAAAGCACAAATTATACTGAGAATAGTTCTCATTTTTTTTCTCCAATTAAATGGTGTTTAAATAATACTAATTAAATTACACATTAGACGAGATGTTATTCAATTTTGTTACACATCTCAAAGAATGCATTAAATATTTTATTTATAACCGAAACAAATTTATTACTTTTCACTTACTAAGACATATATTAAATTACAAACGGTTTAATTTGTATTTGTGTGGTAAAAATTCGCTTAAAAAATGAAATTATGATGGATAATTTTTTTTATGGTTTTGATTTATATATAATTTTCTATCCGATCTTTATTTTAAAAAATCATCTTTTATTTTTAAAAGATATTTTAGAGCTTCATCATAGTCGTTTGGAATTATCCCATCTAAAATTGCTTCTTCAATTGCTTTCTTAATATCACCAACTTTTTTAGAAGGGTTCAGCTTAAATATTTTCATAATTTCCTCCCCTTTTACGGGAGATTGAAATGCTCTTAATTTATCTTTTTCTTTAACATCTAAAACTTTCTTCATTACTCTTTCGTAATTATCCAAATATTTTGAAACTTTATTAGGATTTTTACTAGTGATATCTGCTCTGCAAAGTGTAATTAAATCATCCAGGTCCTCACCGGCATTAACTATAAATCTTCTAATTGCAGAATCAGTTACTTCTTCTTTAGCTAAAGCTATTGGCCTTAAGTGTAGTCTTATTAGGTTTTTTACATAATTTATTTTATACAAGGGTAATTTTAACTTTTTAAAGATTTTATCCATCATTCTTGCACCAAGTTCTTCGTGTCCATGAAAGGTCCAACCCGTTCCTTCCACAAATTTCTTAGTCTGTGGTTTTGCTATATCATGGACCAATGCAGCAAATCTCAACCACACATTTTCAGTGTGTACTGATATATTATCAACAACAATGCAGGTATGTAAAAATACTTCTTTGTGATGATGGTCTTTTCTTTGTTCTGTCCCTTCTAAATTTTTAATTTCAGGAAAAATAATTGACATCACATCCGATTTTTGAAGTAGTTTTAATCCAATAGATGGTTTTGGTGAAGATAGTATTTTTAGGAACTCATCTGTAATTCTTTCTTGAGAAACTATTTTTAATCTCTCTTTATTTGTCCTTGCTGCTTCAATAATTTTCTTATCAACTTCAAATCCTAGAGTTGATGCAAATCTAAAAGCTCGCATAATTCTTAATGGATCATCGTCAAAAGTTTCTTCAGGATTTAATGGAGTATTTAATAATTTATTCTTAATATCTTTTAAGCCATCGTATGTGTCTATCAACTCTCCATAATTTTTCAGGTTTAAAGAAATAGCTAAAGTATTAATTGTAAAATCTCTTCTGGCAATGTCATCAGCAAAAGTTCCGTTAGTTACTTTTGGGTTTCTGCTACCCTTTTTGTAGGATTCTTTTCTTGCATTTACAAATTCCAGTTTTAGATTTTTATATTGAAACTGAGCGGTTCCAAAGTTTTTATAAACACTTATGTTTTTTACTTTCAAGATATCAGCAAATTTTTTAATAAAGTTGTTTCCAATTCCTACTAGTAAAAAATCAATTTCATCTAATTCTCTTTTTAGAATAAGATCTCTTACAAAACCACCAACAATATATAACTCTACACCTTCTTTACCAGCAATTTGTGAAGCTGTTTCTAAAAAGCCATATTTTTTTATATTGGTTTTAAAATTCACAATTGTTTGGAGGATTTATTAAAAATATTGAGTTGATATAATTTTATTCTACAAATTTAAGCTAATTCAATAAAGAGAACAAACTGTGTGGTTATAAGCACAGAATTTTTAAAATGAATTAAAATGAACTCTCATCCATTCTATTTTTTCTAAATTGTAACTTAATAGAGCAGTATTATATTTATTCTTATTAAGAACAATGGCTTGGTCAATTATTTTTTTAGCATTAATAAAATCAAAATTATCGAGCATAAACATTGCTAAATAGTTAAGTAACATACTATTATTTATATTATCTGAAGGCAATGAACTATTTATTTTACTAAGGAAGAATCGATAATTACAATCTGTAATATTTGCCAACTTAATTAAGGATGGTAATAGTATCTCAATATTATTTTTATCAATAATTTTTAATAGTTGATTAAACTTTTCTTTAGGTTGATTTGCTAAATAATTATTTAAATAATTACTCTGATTTGAGAGATACAATCTTAGTTTTGATAAATACACTAACCAATTATTAGGATTCTCAAGGATTATTATATTGTAAAGAGAATCTGCCTTAATCTCATTATCTGATAAAGAATAAAGATCACCTAGCTCTAATTGAATGTTATAATAATATGAGGTATTCTCATAATCTTTTAGATTACTTTCTACTTTATTTAAAGCATTATAAATATTTTTTAATTCCAATGAAGTATTTGCATAACCCATTAATGCAAAATAATTATTTGTCTTCTGTAAAATATCAGAATATATTTTTAACGCTTGGACATAATTTTTACTATAAAATAAATTTGATGCTTCTTTTAAACTTGAAGAAATATACCTTGGACAAATTTTTGTAAATAGAGTTTGTTTTCCAAAATAATATTTAGCTTTTGAGCTATCAATTACAGTCTCATAAGAATCTAAATATTTAAAATATTTTTCTTCAATTTCATTAAAGTCAATATTATATATTTTTTTGAAATCAGAATTAGAATAGAATTTCTTAAATCTAGATATTCCATAATTTTTAACCAGGTATTTTATAAATGAACCGGAATAAATGTATGAGATTGAAGAATTTTGCGTGAAGAAGTTACCTGCAAAAAATAATTTATCCAATTTAATTTGATAACCATTTTTATAAGCTAAAGCAGCCATATAATCTATAGAGATATCATCGTAATGAGGTGATGCTGCGACAGCAATTCCTTCAATCATTGCTGGATTTATTCCATCTGCAACTTTAAAAATTGTAGTACCGAATGAAGCAGAGAAAATATGAGCAATCTCGTGTTCTAATGATGTGTTGTAACTTTCAATAGTAGTATAAATTTGATTAAGCCATGGTTTTGCTACATCTGCATTGGCAGAACCAAACAAACTCCCCTTCTCAATATTATTTTGAAATACAAATGAATCAATTTTATTATTTAATCTTAAACTAAAAAAATTTGTTAGTTTTGAATAATAATATTCATGGTAAAGTGATATTTTTTTTATGTCTTTATCATTTAAGTTAGATGGGAAGTGAATAATAAAATGATGAGTTTCAATTCTTTTATTTAAATGATTTAATAAGCCATTTTTTGTAGTTGAGAATCCAAATAAAGAAGAAAGAAATAGAAAGGATATGCTAACTATTAGTGTTATTAATAAAAATAATTTTGTTTTCTTACTTTGTTTAACTTTTGTGTTATTAAGAAAAATGAATACACTTAAAAAGAATATAATATTGAGCGATCTGTAAATTATCAGTTTTATGGAAATGCTTATTCCTTCGTCATAAATGGTACCTGGAAAGTATCCAAATATTGGATTGAAAAAATATATTTGAGGATTAAAATAAAATTCTATTATAGGAATAAATAAAATTAGAATATAAAGTATCAGAAATATCAAATAACTAATTTTTTTTGATATTGAAAATGATATCAATCCAATTGTAATTCCAATTATATATGATGGTAAAGTAATTACGATATAGAATAGAATACCATCAATCAACGAACAACAATACCCAAATAAAGAATTTGTTAATGTAATTATTAAAGGAATGATTAAGAACAAAATTCCGGAGTATAAGAAATAAAAATTATTTTTATTTATCTGTTTTTTAAAATATGAAATCGAATTAATTCCGGATAGAAAAGATATTAGAATAGCATTAACAAAAGCAAACTCAAATCCGAATACATTTGTAAGTGGAAAGAATAATAAGGCAATATTTAGTAATAGGATTAAAACAAGGCTTATTAGAGTTAAAAAGTTGTTGTAAAGTATTTCCTTCAACTTATTTATCATTAATATTCGTCACCTTTAACTCTTTTAATATTAGCACCCAAATTTTTAAGTTTTTCATCAATAAATTGATAACCCCTGTCTAAATGATAAACACGCAATACTTCTGTTGTTCCTTTTGCAACCAAACCGGCTAAAACCAAACTAGCACTAGCTCTCAAATCAGTAGACATTACTTTTGCACCTTTCAACTTTTTAACACCAGAAATACTAGCCGTATTTTTGTCCATTTTAATAGATGCTCCCAATCGTAATAATTCTGGAACATGATTAAATCTATCAATGTAAATATTATCAGTCACTTTTGAATTCCCTTTAGCAACAGACATTAAAGCAATCCACTGTGCCTGCATATCTGTTGGAAATCCAGGATATTCAGAAGTTGAAACATCTGATGCTATTATTTCGGAATCACTTGCATCTAAAGTAATTATATCGTTATTAACTAATATTTTACACCCACATTCTTCTAGCTTTTGTATGATAGATTTAATGTGCGTTGTGTTACACTCAGACAACTCAATCTTACCATTTGTTATTGCACCAGCAACTAATAAAGTGCCAGCTTCAATTCTATCTGAAATTGTATCAATTCTCGCAGGTTTAAGTTCATCTACACCTTCTATTACAAGTTGTTGAGTATTCTTTCCTGATATCTTTGCTCCCATTTTATTTAAGAATTGAACTAGATTAGTTATTTCAGGTTCCATAGCAGAATTATTTATAATTGTTGTTCCTCTTGCTAAAGTAGCAGCCATTAACAAATTACCGGTTGCACCCACAGATTTTTTTTCAAAGTTTATTTCTGTTCCTATTAATCTTTTAGATTTAGCAATTATATAACCTTCTTCTAAATCTATTTCAGCACCTAATTTTTTTAATCCTTCTAAATGTAAATTGATTGGTCTTGGACCCCAAGCGCAACCACCGGGCATTGATACTTTAGCTTTTCCATATTTTGCAAGTAAAGGTCCCAATACATATACTGAAGCTCGCATCTTTTTTACATATTCATAAGGAGCATCTTGGCTTTTAAGTTTTTCTATTTTAATTGTTAAAGTATGATCTGCAAAAGCTGTTTTTACACCTAGAGTTTCAAGCAAACCAATCATCGTAAAAACATCTTTTAATTTGGGAGTATTTTTAAGTACAGATGTTCCACAAGTAAGTAAAGTTGCAGGCATTAAAGCTAAAGAAGAATTCTTAGCTCCTTCAACTTTTACTTTGCCATTTAATTTAGCACCACCGTGAATAATGAATTTATCCAAATTAAACTCTTATATAAAGGAGAGTTAAGTAATTAAAAAAGTATACGATTAGTTGTAGAGAAAATTAAAGATTAAGGTAGGTAAAATCAATTTGATTTTAGTGTATTCTTAAGAATGATACCATTATTACCTGCTATAAAAATTGTGTCACCATTTTTTTCTACACTTTTTAATGTAGAAAAAATACCACTAGAACTTTCTATCCAATTTTCACCAGAATCGGATGTAGTTAAAATCTCACCTTTGTTTCCTAAAATAAAGCCATTCTTTTCATCAATAAATTTAACTTTAATCAGGCCAGAAATTGTATTTGATGGAATTTGTTTCCAGGAAGAACCACTATTAGTAGTTTTATAAATTTCTCCGCCACCACCGACAATAAAACCAATATCCTTGTTAACAAAATCTACTGAACGCAAATAATTAGTTGTAAATTTATCAACCTTATTCCAGGACCTACCTTTATCATTTGATTGAAGCACTTCCCCATCCCATCCAACTATATAACCATCATTATCGTTAACAAATTTGACGCTGTATAATAATTTATTTACCAATGATTGAACTCTGTTCCAGTTGTTACCTCCGTCTTCTGAGCGTAAAATTGTTCCATTAGCTCCGACAGCTACTACAATGCTAGTACCAGGTAGATATTGAAAATCAAATAAACTTGCTGAAGAGCCGGTTTTAATTTCTTGCCAGCTTTGTCCGCCATTATTTGTTATTAGTATTACACCTTTTTCACCAACAATTATTCCATTTAGATTATCATAAAAACTAATATTATACAAAATATTTTCATTGGATGAATCAGTTTGAACCCAAGTAGTACCGCCATCAGTTGATTTTAATATTACTCCATTCTTACCGCATGAAAAACCAACTAACGCTGAGACAAAAGTCATTGAATTAATATTTTCTTTAGTAGGAGTTTCAACTTTTGACCATTGTGATTTTAATATATAAGCAGGGTTAGAAATATATGTGTTTTTCCCTGTGTCCTGAACTTTAATTACTGAGCTATCAGGTTTCCAGAAATTTGACACAGTTGAATAAGCAAAGTAGAAAAGTGCTGCAAATAATAATATTGTTAAAGAAAACCATAAATAATATTTGGCTTTCTTTCCAACAGTTGTAACTCTTTTCTCTCCTGTTAAAAATTCTTTAGGTTTTGTTTTAACAATAGTCTTTGTTTTTTTCTGTTTTTCAGGTTTAGTACTATATAATTCTAAGGATAATTGATTTACATCATCTAAAAAATCTTCACAAGTAGCATATCTTTTTACTAATGATTTATTAACAGATTTTGCAAATACTGCATCAATTGAAGAAGGAACAGAAGGAATTAAAGATGAAATTTTAGGTGGATTTGTTTTGAGATGTGCTTCCATTATTTCGTAGTCAGTACCTGTTTCAAAAGGAACATGACCAACTACCATTTCAAAAAAAGTAATTCCTAAAGAGTAAATATCACTTTGATTGGAAGGCTCTTTTGCTTTTACTTGTTCGGGACTCATATAAAGTATTGTTCCAATTTTTGTACCGGTTTTAGTTAAATTTCTTCCTTCAGTTAATGATTTTGAAATTCCAAAATCCATTATTTTAACTACGCCATCATTATTCAAAATAATATTTGATGGTTTAATATCTCTATGTATAAATCCTTTTGAATGTGCATAACCTATTCCAGCTAATATCTGTTTTAAAATAGATAAAGCGTATTGTAATTCTAATCTTCCTAATCTATTTATTAAACTTTCAACAGTTTCACCGGAAACATATTCCATAATAATTCCCAAGATTCCATTTTCTTCAGTAAAACCATATACTGGAACTATATTTGGATGATTTAATTTTGCTTGATGTTTAGCTTCCCTTTTGAATCTTTCTAGGAAATGTGGGTTAGATAAGAAATCTGAGTTTAATATTTTGAGCGCAATAAATCTTTCAAGTTTTAGATCGAATGCTTTGTATACAACACCCATTCCCCCTTTACCGAGTACTTCAACAATTTTATAATGCTCTATATTTCTTCCGATCATTAATTAGCCTCTGCTAATAATACAAAAGAATAATTATCGGGTGCACCTCTTTCTTCAATCAACTGGCTCATTTTATCAGCAATATTACTAAGATTACTATTATTTATCAGTATTTCAATTTCATTATTAGTTAAAACCCCTGAGACACCATCTGTACAAACTAGAAATCTGTTATTTTCTTTTTTCTTTAATTTCATTTTACTTAGATCAACTTCTAAAACATTATTATCACCTAATGCTCTGGTAATAATATTTTTATTGGGATGATTTTCTGCTTCTTTTAAAGTTATGTAACCTTCATCAATCAACCTTTGAACTAAAGAATGATCTTTGGATAGCAATTGCAATTTTTCTTTTCTGGAAGAATATATTCTTGAATCACCAACATGCCCCCAATAAGCAAAATCTTTTTTTAAAAAAAGAACTTCAGCAGTAGTAGCCATTCCGTTGGAATTATCGTCTTCAGAACTTTCTTGAATAATAGTATCGTTTGCTTTTAAAATAGAGCGTTGTATTCTTTCAATTACCCCTAATTTGCTCATATTTTTAAATTCTTCATTAATTATATCAACTGCAAGTTTTGATGCAATTTCGCCACCCTGATTACCGCCCAAACCATCACACACTACTATTAAAAGTCCCCCATCAACTTCAAATACCCCAATGTGATCTTCATTATGCTCGCGTTTAAGTCCGGTTCTTGAGACAGTTATGTAGTTAAATATCATAAAGTAGAATTAAGCTAAAATAATATTATTGACAATATTTATTTTCAAATATATTATTTTTTTAGTGTTATTTGTATTTCTTAATTATTTGCTAAACAGATCACTTAGGTTTATATTTGTTCTTTGTTTTTTTTTGAAAAAAATAAAAACATTGGGTTATTATATACAAAATTTTAACTATAGACAACTAAATATAAGCTAAAAAATAGTAAAATTAAATTCTGCGAGAATGGCGAAATTTGGCAGACGCGCTAGACTTAGGATCTAGTACCGCAAGGTGTCGGGGTTCGAGTCCCCGTTCTCGCACAAATTATATAAATTAAATTTTTTGAGGAAATTTTGGACATTAAAATAAAAGATATTACCACTTCCGAACAAGAACTTGAAGCCACATATAAGTATGATGAGATTAAAGATCAGATTGAAAAAGAAGTATTAAAACAATCGAAAAAGATTCAAATACCTGGTTTTAGAAAAGGGAAAGTTCCTATAGCAATGATCAAAAAAATGTATGGAGATTCTCTGGACTTTGAGGCTTCAGAAAAAATAGCAAATAATAAATTTTGGGAAATTTCTAAAGATAAAGAGATCAATCCAATCGGCCAGCCTGTCCTTTCAGATATTAAATTCAAACCCGGTGAAGATTTATATTTTAAAGTAAAGTATGAAGTATATCCTAAAATTGAGTTGAAGAAATACAAAGGATTGGATATTGAGATTCCGGATTACAAAGTTAAGGATGAAGATATTGAAAAAGAGATTTTACACATAAAAAAATCTAACACAAAACAAGAAAGTGCAGAAAAAGTTGTAGGTAAAGAAAATGTGATTGATGTTGAAGTACTTAGAATTAATGACGATGGAACTGCATATAAAAATTCAAAAAGTGAAAAAATACAAATCGATTTATCCAATGAAAATGTTTCTATGGATATCGTAAAAAATTCTAAAGATAAAAAAGTTGGAGATAAGTTTAGATTTTCTTTTAATGATGAAAGAAAAATAAAAAATAGTAAAGGCGAAGAAGAAGCCATTACTGAAAATTTTATCTATGAAGCTATGATAAATGAAATTAAGAAAGCCGTTTTACCTGAACTGGATGATGAATTAGTTAAAAAGATAACAAAAGATAAAGTCTCTAATGAAAAAGAATTGAGAGATGAAATCAGAAAAGATATTTCTACTTATTTTGATCAACAAGAAAAAGAATTTTTTAATAATAAATTAATCTCCTTAATAGTTGAAGAAAACGAGTTTAATCCACCATCTACTATAGTAAATAACTATTTAGAAAATCTTGTAAAACATGAAGAAGAGCATGCAAAGAAAGATGGACATAAAAACTTTAACAAAGCTGAATCATCTAAGAGATTAAAAAAAACTGCTGAATTCCAGGTAAAATGGCATATACTTAAATCTGAAATAGAAAAAATTGAAAAGATAGAAGTTGTTGAAGAAGATTTGAAAATATTAGCTGAAAAAGATGCAGAAAAAACCGGTATTACTGTTGATAAATTGCTTAACTATTATAAATCTTCAAATTTTTCAGATAGGATAAAAGAAGAAAAACTTTTAGATTTTCTCAAAGAAAATAATAATATTAAAAAAGTAGATCCAAAAAAATTATTTAAAAATGATTCAAAGGAAACTAAATGAAAAAACAAGATGAAATTTACAATCAGTTAGTACCTTATGTTATTGAGCAGACTGGACGAGGTGAACGAGGAATGGATATATATTCCCGTCTTCTCCGTGAAAGAATAATATTTATTGGTTCTGCAATTGATGACCATATTGCAAGTTTAACTATTGCTCAGCTAATTTTTTTGGAGGCAGAAGACTCAGAAAAAGATATTAACTTATATGTAAATTCACCCGGAGGAAGTGTTACAGCAGGTTTAGCTATATACGATACAATGAAATATGTAAAACCTGATGTTGCAACAATCTGTGTTGGAATGGCGGCAAGTATGGGAGCTATTTTATTAGCAGGAGGTGCAGCAGGTAAAAGAACTTCTCTTCCTAATTCCAAAATTATGATACACCAACCTTGGATAGGAGGTTTACAAGGTCAAACGACAGATATTCAGATCCATGCTCAGGAAATGCTTAAAACAAGAGATACTTTATATAAAATATTATCAGATCATACTGGGAAAACTTTACAACAAATAGAAAAAGATTGTGACAGGGATCATTTTTTAAGTGCTGAAGAAGCTAAAGTATATAAAATAATTGATAATATTTTAGAAAAAAGAATTACCGGCAAAGAGAAAAAATAATATTTCCATCTTTTGTTTTGACATATCAAAAATATCATTATAATTATTCAGCATTATACACTAACATCCACTGAACACCATATTTATCTTTTAACATTCCAAAATTATCTTGTAAAGGAAAAAGTATTTTGCCTCCTTCGGACAAATTATTAACTGATGTTACGCAAAGCTGAAAGATGACATCT
>PFVA01000117.1:2167-6085 GCA_002790365.1 Ignavibacteriales bacterium CG_4_9_14_3_um_filter_30_11 | reverse complement strand
GGCATCTGATGATAAACCCCATAGAATTCAAGACTATAAAAATGATATTGATATTAATACTGCTCTTATTTCTGTTAGGGTAAATGATAAAAGCGTTTTGGCAAGCAAAGAAATGATTAAAATAATGTTGTCTGAAAATAATAATAGTATATTAAAAAATTATTCAATTGGAGATGATGAAAAAAAAGTATTTGAATATCTGGATGAAAATGAAACTATAACTGTATCTGAATTAAAGAAGTTAAGAAATATATCTGAAAGAAGAGCTTCAAGAACTTTGATAAAAATGGTTAGAGCTAATCTTTTATTTTTACACAAAAAAGATGATAGCAAGGAATATTTTTCAACTAAAATTTAGAATCATATACTAAGAATTATTTTTTTATTGATATTATTATTTTCTTTTTCTATTATATATCGTTAAAATCGGTCTTATTCTAATTGTCTATTTATTGAAGAATAAAATTCTCTTATTTAATGCAGATTGATTAAAAGGATCTCAAAAACTCTTATCTATATAAATATATTAATTAACAGTTATTAATAACATATTAAGGAGAACCTGTATATGAAATATTTACAAAGAATATTACTGCTTATTTTTGCAGTAATTTTTCTTATTAGTTTACCTGTTTTTGCTCAGGGTGTAACTACTGGAAATATTAATGGACTTATTACTAATGAAAATGGTGAACCATTAATAGCAGCTAATGTAATTGTTGTTCATGAACCAAGTGGAACACAATATGGTGCTTCAACAAGTAATGATGGAAGATTCTTTTTGCCTAATCTTAAAATTGGGGGTCCATACACCGTTACAGTTTCTTATGTTGGTTATGTAAAACAATCGCAGGGGAATATAGATTTAAAAATTGGACAAAAACTAAATGTAGATTTTGTCCTTAAAAGTGAATCTATTGAATTGGAGAATATTGTTGTTGCAGGTAAGAAACACGATATAATTAATAGTGGAAGAACAGGTGCAGAAACTTTTATTGATCCAGAGACTGTTCAGGAAATGCCGTCAATTAAAAGAAGTACCAGAGACATTACCAGATTAGATCCAAGAAGTGACGGTAATTTTAGTTTTGGTGGTAAAAACTGGTTATATAATAATTTTTCTTTAGATGGGTCTTACTTTAATAATCCTTTTGGTCTTGATGACCCTGCTCCTGGTGGACAAGCTAATGCTGAACCTGTGCCTTTTGATGCAATCGAACAAGTGCAAGTTTCAATTGCACCATTTGATGTTAGAGAAGGTGGTTTTACTGGTGCTGGAATAAATACAGTTACTAAAAGCGGTACCAATATTTTAAAAGGTTCTGTTTATAGCTTTCTTAGAAATGAATCAATTACCGGAAATAAAGTTAGAGGAAACGATGTAATAGCAAATCCAGATCTATCTTTTCATCAGTCCGGTTTTTATTTAAGCGGTCCAATTATTAAAAATAAATTATTCTTTTTTATTGATAGTGAAATTGAAAGAAGAGAAGATCCGGGTACTAACTTTGTTGCTGATAGAGACGGCAATGTTGTTTTTGGTGAATCAAGAGTTAGAGCAAGTGTGATGGATTCTATTAGACAAAGAATGATCAGTTCATATGGTTACGATCCAGGACTATATGAAGGTTATATTCATGATACTAAAAATGAAAAATTTATTGCCAAAATAGATTGGAACATAAATGAGAACAATAATTTAACATTCAGATATAACAGATTGGATGCAAGAAGAGAACAGGGCCCACATCCATTTGTATTAAGTTTCAACAATACTGGTCGTGGTCCAAATGAAAATAGTCTTCCATTCAAAAATTCAGGCTATAGAATTAATAATAGATTAAATTCGTTTGCTTTTGAATTGAATAGTCGTGGTAATTCTTTTGCAAATAGATTTTTTGCCAGCTATAATAGATTTAAAGATTTCAGAGATCCATTTAGTAGAGATTTTCCTACAATTGAAATTGGTGTAAATGGAGTAAATTATACTACATTAGGACACGAACCTTTTTCTATCCATAATATATTGGATCAAGATGTAACACAGATTACAAATAATTTTAGTTTCTTTTCAGGGGACCATGTCTTTACTGTAGGAGCAAATTTTGAAAAATTTGTGTTTTTCAATTCATTCAATATTTTCCGTGATGGTGTTTTCTTTTTACCTGCCGGAGTTTTTACAGGTGCAGCTTTTTCCTCTCTCGCTCAATTTTTTTCACTAACAGATCCATCTAATCCTAATTTTTTAGATTTCAATTCTTCGTTCTATATAGGCGCTGGTCCATTTAAGGGTGAAGATATAAGTGTAGGTCAATTAAGTTTTTATGCGCAAGATGAATATTTTGCATCTAAAAACTTTAGCATTACATATGGAGTAAGAATTGATATTCCTAAATATTATACTGATTTAGTAGATAATCCATTTTCACGCGGACTTACTTTGTTGGATGAAAATGACAGTCCCGAAACTGTTGATCAAAGTAAATTACCTGGTGGATCAGCTTTATTTTCACCTAGGGTTGGCTTTAACTGGGATGTTAATGGAAACAGTATCACTCAAGTAAGAGGAGGAACAGGCATTTTTACTGGTCGTCTTCCATTTGTTTGGGTAGGCAATAATATTTCAAACCCTGGTCAAAATCCTAACTTACCAGCACATCAAAGATCGTTTGACTTAAATGCAATGGACCCTGATTTTAAATGGCCACAATCATGGACTACAAATTTTGCAATTGATCATCAGTTTGATAATGGTTTTCTTGGAACATTGGAATTTATTTATGGAAAAGATATCAATTCTATTTTTGTAAGAAATGCTGACTTAGGTATACCGGTTAGAACCTTACCAGATGGCAGACCTTACTTTGGTGGTGCAGGTGCAAATGAGTTAAATGCCGATGGTGGTGCAGGAGCTTATATAATTGATAATACAAACGAAGGATATAATTATAGCATTACAGCTCAATTAAGAAAGAATTTTGACAGTGGATTAAGAATTAATCTGGCATATACATACTTAAAAGCTAAAAATGTAATGAAAACTACAGAGATAGCAAGTGTGCTTTGGCAGAATAACCCTGTTAAAGGTGATCCTAATAATCCAGAATTAAGTGATGCTGAATTTGGAAACAGACACAGGATAATTGGAGGATTGACTTACAAAAAAGAATGGTCTGATAATTTTGCCACAAGTATTGGTGTTTTCTTGGAAATTGCTGAAGGTAATCGTTTTACAGCTGCCGGTGGTAATAGATATTCATTTATATATGCCGGTGATGTTAATGGTGATGGTCAAGGCGGAAACGATTTAATTTATATACCTAGAAATTCCGGAGAAATTAATTTTGATCCTTATGTTAATTCCGGTGGCCAAACTGTTTCTGCTGCTGATCAGTGGACAGCTTTTAATAAATTTATCAGCCAAGATGATTACCTAAATTCAAATCGCGGTAAAATTGCTGATAGATTTGGTGAAATAAATCCTTGGTTTAGTAATATTGATCTAAGACTTTTGCAAGATTTTTCTTTTATGATTGGAGAAAGGAAACAAACATTCCAGTTAAGTATAGACATACTTAATGTTGCTAATTTAATAAATTCAAGTTGGGGAGTTAGAAAAATAGCAAATACACTTGCTACTTCACCTCTTGAATTAGTTAGATTTAATGCACAAGGAGCTCCTGTTTTCAATTATAAAGCAAATCTAACTGAAACATTTACTGATGACCCAAACTCATTTTCGCGCTGGCAAATGCAGGTTGGTTTAAGGTATATGTTCTAAAATAAAATTCAGAAATGGAGTTCTTAAAACTCCCTGTAAGTTTAATCTTCAGGGAGTTTTTATTTTAAATCAAATATCTTCCTTAATTCAAAAATAGATATTCCATAAGCTACTGCTACATTTAATGATTGCTTTAT
>PFVA01000117.1:0-2150 GCA_002790365.1 Ignavibacteriales bacterium CG_4_9_14_3_um_filter_30_11 | reverse complement strand
ACCAAATTGCGGTATGTCAATTGAAAAATCACAAAGGTCAATCAAATTTTGTGATACCCCGGTAATTTCATTTCCAACAATCAGGCAAATCGGGAAATTATTTTTATTTAGATTATAATAAGGAATACTCTGTGAAGTCTGTTCTAATGCACAAATTTTAATTCCCTTTGCTTTCAATTTTTTTACAACCTTAATTGTATCTTCAGCATGTTCCCATTTTACACTCTCTGTAGAGCCAAGTGCAGTTTTTAAAACTTGTTTATTAGTTGGGTGTGGAGTATAACCACAAAGATAAAGTTTTTCAATCATTGCACCATCTGATGTGCGGAAAATAGAACCAACATTGTAACTACTTCTTACACTATTTAGGACAACATAAATAGGAGCTCTCTTTACTTTGCTTATGTTTTCTAATGTAGCTCTGTTTTCTGATATTTCATCGTGGGTAAGTTTTTTCATAAATATATTGGCTAATTTATTTTTCCAAAATTAAAATCGAAACAATTAATAATAAACTTAATTTTGAATTAGTATGAATGAATGGTTGTATGATCGTATGTATTTGAAATAAATATATATCCTATCAGTCATACATTCCTACATTTATTCATTCAATTATTTATTCATTTTTATAGCAAGTTGTCCACAAGCAGCATCAATATCTTCACCCTGTGTATCTCTAACCATAACTTGAATATTTTTTTCTTTTAATTTACTTACAAAATAATCTATTCTTTCTTTGCTGGTCGGTTTTAACTCTAATGATAATCCTTCCGGATTCATATGTTTTAATGAATTGAAAGGAATAATATTAATCTTTATAGGTAATTGACTGAATAATTTAGCCAACCCTTTTATATCCTCATCTCTGTCATTAACATCTTTAAGCATAATATATTCAATTGTAATTTTTAATCCTGTTTTGTTGGTAAAATATTTACTGGCTTCAATTAATTCTGCTAATGGGTATTTTTTATTAATTGGCATTATTTCATTTCTTATTTCATTAAAGCAAGAATGAAGTGATAATGCTAATCGAATATTCAAACCTGAATCAGCTAATTTATAAATGTTTGGTACAATACCAGAAGTTGATACAGTGATATGTTTTAAATGGATGTTTGAAATTAATTCTGAATTAAAAATTTTTAATGAACTTATACTACATTCATAATTTAGTAATGGTTCACCCATGCCCATATAAACAATATTAGTAATCTTTTTATTAAAATATTTAGAAGCTAATAAATATTGATCAATAATTTCGCCTGAGGTTAAATTTTGTTTATAACCCATCAGTCCGGTTGCACAGAATTTGCAATCTAAAGGGCAGCCGACTTGAGTAGACAAACAAAGTGTTATTCTGTTATCATCTGGAATTATTACCGATTCTATTTTATGATTTTTTTCAGTTTCAAAAATATATTTTGTAGTTCCATCTTTTTCAGAAACCTGTGATGAATGTAACCTCAAAGTATTAAGTATATAAGATTCGGATAATTTCTTTCTTAACTCTTTAGGAATATTTAACATCTCATCAAATGTATTGATATCTGATCCATACATCCATTTAAATATTTGCTTTGCTCTAAATTTTTGCTCACCTAACTCTGTTAATGTATTTTCAAGCTCACCTAGAAGCATTCCTTTAAGCTGTATTTTACCGTTAATTTTGTCATTTTCCATAGTGTAAATATAAGATAATATGCGTTTACTATTTAATTGCTAAATATATTACTGAATTCTGTAATGCTAATATTCTTTAATTTTTGTAAATTTAATTTCAAATTTTATAATAAACATACTATTGTATTAAATAATCTATAACAACATTGGGTAATAGAAATGAATTTTAATTTTACAGAAGAACAATTAATGATACAACAAACAGCAAGAGACTTTGCTCAAGCTGAAATAGCACCTTCAACAATTGAAAGAGATATTAATGCTACTTTCCCTACTGAAATTGTAAAAAAAATGGGGGAGCTGGGGTTTCTGGGAATAATGGTAGACCCCAAATACGGCGGAGCCGGTATGGATACTATCAGCTATATTCTTGCAATGATAGAAATATCAAAAGTTGATGCAAGCGTTGGTGTAATTATGTCAGTTAATAATTCACTTGTTTGTACTGGCTTAGAAAAATACGG
>PFVA01000008.1 GCA_002790365.1 Ignavibacteriales bacterium CG_4_9_14_3_um_filter_30_11 | reverse complement strand
GAATTCCGAGATTTTTATATAACTAAGTATATGATCTTTATTTACTTACAAATTGTCGGCCCGAAGGGCAGATTTTCCAATGGAAAATCTGGGTTAATAAAAAGATGTCATCTTTCAGCTTTGCGTAACATCAGTTAATAAAAAATGAATTACTTACTACAAATTTATTTATCTGAATTTATAAAGTAAAAAAGTTGGAAAAGAAGTTTTGTGTTTGAATATGAGATTAAATGAAATTTTTAATAGTAAAACTTAATTTTAAAAAAACATTTTAGCTAACTTTAATATCCCCTGCTTCCACGGCACACGGTGAGAAACACCTGACTGATTTTGAAATGATTCTAAATTTTCCAAATACCATTTATAGTTTCTTATAAGAGCATCTTTATTAGAAAATTTAGGTTTATATCCTATCAATTTTTCTGCTTTTTCAATTGATACAAAAGAATCTTTAGATGCTGTTTCATAAACCCATTTATATAACGGTGAAATATTCAGAACTTCCAGAAAACGCAATGTCAAAATGATAGGCATCTCGGGAAGACTTTTAATTTTTTTCCCGTGACCCGCATAATCTAAAACAGCCTGATAATCCTCACGCATAGTTTTGTATTCTTTAGCTCCAATATTAAAAGTATCATTAACAACTTTTTCATCTAATATTAAACAGCTATTTATACAATCGCAAAGATCCTCAACATCTAAAAGCTGATATCTGTTTTTGCCGTTGCCTATCATAGGAAAACTGTGGCCAGTATAAGCCCAATCATAAAGTAAAGCAAAAACACCAAGTCTTTCCGGACCAATAAAAGATTTAGGACGAATTATGGGCAGTATCATCCCCTTTTTTCTAAACTCTTTACAAATTTCTTCCTCTTTAACTTTTGCTTTTCCGTAAGGACCAACTCCGTCTAATTTATCAGTTTCATATAAAGGATGATGATCAGGAATGCCGTAAACAGCGGTAGATGAAATATGAATAAATCTTTTAATTTTTTTCTTTAAAGATTCTTCTAATAAAATCGTAGTACCGTCAATTCCTGTTGTCAGTATTTCTTTTTCATCATAAAGAGGCAAAGCCATAGCACAGTGAATAACCATATCAATATTTTCAAGTGAATTGATAATAATTTCTCTGTTTCTAATATCACCTTTTATTTCATTTATTTTACTTTTCTCAGGATAATCAAAATCTGCGATGTCTAATGAAGTTACTGTGTATTCATTATTAAGTAAATGGCGAATAATATTTATTCCTAGAAATCCGGAACCCCCTGTAACAAGAATATTCATTAGACCCTCAATATTATGATAAAATTATAATGTAATATTACTAATTATAAAAACTGCTTCAAAAACAAAGAATTTTAAACTTTCCTAAGTTTATAGATCAAGTTTAGTTTTTTAGTAAAAATATTTAGTTGTATATTTAGAAAATTTTAAAACTATAATTTACAGGTGCTGTTATGTTTAATAAAATTAAATATCTGATAATCATATCGATGTTAATTTTAATACCTTCTTCAAATTTATGTTCTCAAACAAATTTTGAAGGCAAGGTTGTATTTCAGGTAAAGAATGAAAATGAAACAAATCAAATTACATACTTTATAAAAGGTGACAAATTTAGAATTGAACCTCAGACAGCTGACAAACCCGGAGGAAAAGGTGTGTTAGTATATGACAGAAAGAATAAAATGATGACAATGTTTATAACCGAAAGAAAAATGTATATGGAAAGGCCTCTTGATCTTAATGATAAAACGGATACAGTTAAAAAAGAAAAAACTGAACCCTACTTTAAGATTACAGGTAAGACAAAAAAAATACACGGATATACTTGTGAAAATTTAGTATTTGAAAATAAAGGTAAAAAAGGTGAAGCCTGGATGACAAAGGAAATTGGAGGATTTCTATTTTTTAGAAATCCAAGACAAAAACCTTCATCTGATGCTGATTGGAAATCGGCAATAATTGCAGAAAATTACTTCCCTATGGTTATTTCTGAAATTACTGACGATGGAAAACCGAATGTGATGTTTGAAGTATTGGAATTAAAAGTTGAAAACCTTTCAAATTCATTATTTGAACCACCTGCAGGCTATCAAAAATTTGATATGTCAAAAATGATGAATATTGGAAAATAAATACCTGAAAATAATGCCTAAAATATGAATATTGGCGATCTCATTTCTTGACTTTTTTATCAACTAGCCTTATTTTTCATCTCTTATTTAAAAACGATTTTATGTTTCCGGAGGAAATATTTTGAAACAGGAAAAGATGACCAGATTTATTAGCACTCAAAACGCTGAAAGGAATTGGTTTGTTGTGGATGCTAAAGATCAGGTGTTGGGCAGACTAGCAACCAGAGTTGCTTCAATTATTAGAGGTAAAAATAAACCTGCATTTAGCCCCAATGCTGACACAGGTGATTTTGTTGTTGTAATAAACGCTGAAAAAATAAAAGTTACTGGTAAAAGAGAAGAACTAAAAACTTACAGCAGACATACAGGATTCCCTGGTGGAAGAAAAACACTAAGCTATACTGAAATGAAAGCTAGAAAACCTGAATTTATTATTACCAATGCTGTAAAAGGTATGTTACCAAAAAATAGATTAGGTAATCAGTTAATTAAAAAATTAAAAGTTTATGTAGGGGAAGAACATCCTCATAAAGCTCAGATGCCCGAAACACTTAGTTTAATGGAGAAATAATGGCAGATCAGATTTATCTAGGTAGAAGAAAAACTTCAGTAGCTAGAGTAATACTTAAAAGTGGTAAAGGTGAAGTTACTGTAAATAGTAAAAAGTTTGAAGTTGCTTTCCCTCAGTTATTTTACAGACAAGATATTCTCAACCCTTTTAAAGTAACTGGAACCGAAGGTACATACGATGTTAAAGTTAATGTTAATGGGGGTGGAACAACCGGTCAGGCACAAGCAATAAGATTAGGTATAGCAAGAGCATTATTGGATATTAACCCAGAGTTTAGAACACAATTAAAACCAGATGGATTATTAACAAGAGATCCAAGAATGGTCGAGCGTAAAAAATACGGTAGACCAAAAGCTAGAAAAAGATTTCAATTTTCTAAAAGATAATTTATTTATTAACCATTCATACTTTCTGATTTACTTCCTGTGTCCCGCTAATACGGGATGAAAAGTAAAGACGAAGAAAGTAGAAGATAAACAGGCTACATACATGAAAAAACTAGAATTAGCTCATTTAATTGAGTCAGGTGCGCATTTCGGTCATTTAACCCGTCGTTGGAACCCAAAAATGAAACCATATATCTTTATGGAAAGAAATGGGATTCATATAATTGATTTAACAAAAACACAGCAAAAATTAGTAGAAGCTGCTGAAAACTTATCCAAAACTGCTGCTGATGGAAAAACAATTTTATTTGTCGGAACAAAGAAACAGGCAAAAAAAGTTATTGAAAACGAAGCAAGAAAATGCGAAGCTAACTGGGTAAGTGAAAGATGGCTTGGTGGAATGCTTACAAATTTTTCTACTATTAGAAAAAGCGTAAAAAGATTAAACATTATTGAAAAACAAGAAACTGACGGTACATTCGAAAAAATAACAAAAAAAGAAAGACTTTTTAGAACTAGAGAAAAAGATAAATTGAAAAAAGTTCTTGAAGGTGTAGAAACTATGAATGGTATGCCTGGTGCTCTCTTTGTTGTTGATATAAGAAAAGAATCAATAGCTATAAAAGAAGCTCACAGACTTAGTATTCCTGTGTATGCAATTGTTGATACAAATTGCGATCCTGATGAAGTTGATTTTGCAATACCAGCTAATGACGATGCAGTAAAAACTGTTGAATTGATAGTATCATATATTTCTGAAGCTGTTATGCAGGGAAACAATGTTGCAAAAGAAAAGAAAGCAGAAGAAGAAGCAGAAATGAAAAGAATAAAGAAAGAAAGAGAAGAGAAAAAAGCTGAAGAAAAGAAAGCAAGAGATGCAGCTAAAAAAGCAGCAAAAGAAAAAGAAGATTTAGAAAAAATTAAAAAAGATGAAGAAGCCTCTTCTGGAAAAAATGAAGACACAAAAAAAG
>PFVA01000111.1:12029-29305 GCA_002790365.1 Ignavibacteriales bacterium CG_4_9_14_3_um_filter_30_11 | reverse complement strand
TTGGGCTAAAGCCCGGTTTTCGTAGTGTTTTCTTGCCACGACTTAAAAGTCGTGGCAATTCACAAATCATATTGCGTAATGTAAGTTAATAATTTGGAAACAGCACAAACTACAGCAGTTTCAGTGCGAAGTCTGTTTGGAGCTAAGTTGAAAATAGATTTGTTTAACTCTTTTGGTATTTCCTCTTCCTCAAATCCCCCTTCAGGTCCGAATAGTAGAAAATAATTTTTATTCAGATTAATAATATCTGATGAAAATTTAATTTTACTTTCCTGATCAAACAAGATAATTTCTTTATTTGTATCATTTAAGAAAGACAAGGAATTATAAATTGTTATTTTGGGCAGATGACTGTTTAAAGATTGTTTCATTGCAGATAAAGAAATTTTATTTAATCTATCTTCCCTTATTTTTTTTTGGATTGTTCTTTTAGAATTGAAAATTATAAAATTAGTAATTCCAATCTCTGTTGCTTTCTCAATTGCAAATTCAATTCTTTCTGTTTTTTTTAGATTGGCAATACAAACTGTAATGTTATTGAATCTATTTATATAATTTTTTTTAGCAGTTACTTTAATGGTTAGAAGAATTTTATTTATACTTTCGATTCCTCCATTATAAATATTCCCCTCTCCATCGGTAACATATATGATATCGCCAATTTTATGGCGCATTACTTTTGTAATATGATTGAAATCTAAACCATCAATAGAAATAATATTATTATTTATATTTTCCGGTTTAGTGTAATAAAGTTCTATTTTAGAAAGATACACCGACATTAAATATCCACTCCGGATTTCCAAATTCATCCCAGGCTCGTTCTAATCTGATAACATTGTATGGCAAAAATAAAAAAGTTAATCCAACACCGTAGCCTGTATTTAATTTATTTAAAGCTAATGATTCGTTTTTATTCTGAGTTAATCCCGTATCAGTAAACAATTGTAAGTAAATAGCAAACCGATATTTCAATAGACTTTTGGGAATTAGAGGAATAAAATCAAGATCAAGATTTATATCCTTTAATAGGGGATAACCCATCTCTAATAATCCTATATAAGAATTTCTTCCTTCAAGTTCTTCTCTAAAGTGCCCTCTTATTCTTTCGTTAAATCCTAAAAAAGAATTATCATAATAAGGGACTATTTCACCAAAAGTAAACCTTGAAGCAATTCTACCCTTTAATATTAAATCATCATTTAATTTTAAATATTTTCTTATATCCAAGTTTAAAACTTGATATTCAATACCATCAATCCCCAACCCTTTTAATTGAAATAAAGATGAAGCAAAAAGTCCTTCACTTGGAAATTGTTTTAAATCTCTGTTGTCAAAAGTATAGTTGAAAGCTAAAGAAAATAAATTGTCTATTCTAGAATCAGATGCAGATACACCTTTAATAAAAGTTGGTGATTCAATTGAAGCAAAACTTGTAGTAAAATCAATATTATTAAATGTACTTAATCTTTTACCTAAGGTAATATCTACTGAATATACTTTTTGATCAAAATCACCACCAAAAAGACTTTTAGCAATGTGACTTTTATTTTTAATTTTTTGAAATCCTAAACTTGTGTTCAGGGATATATCATTTTTATAATCAATATATGGGATTCTATAAGAGAGTCTTAAACTAGGATCAAAACCTAAAGCTCCGGAAAAAATAATAGTTTCATTTCTCCCACGAAAATTAAAAACTAAAAGTGCTAAACCGTAAGAAAGTTTGTCCCAATCATTTTCTTTTATTTTTAAAAATGGTACAGGATATAAATACCAGCTTTCTTTAACATTTATAGAAATAATATTTTTATTATTTTTTTGGAAAGATATTAAATCTACATTAGTAAATATTCTTAGACTGAATATTCTTTCTTTATTATATTTAATGACATTGGGGGTAACAATATCCCCTTTCTGAAAAGTTAATTCCTTTAAAATAATTTCTTCTTCTGTTTTATCATTACCTATAACATTTATGGAATCAACAACAAAAGAATAATTACCGGAATAGTAAGTTGTATCTGAATTTTGGGAATAGATAAGTGAACTGCTTATAAAAAATAAAATTAATAAAAAATAGTTTTTGATCATTCCATCCAGATTTAATTTATTAATAGTCGTGTAGAAAAAAAATTATTTGTATACTTCAATCGGATTGCAGCTGCAAATTAAATTTCTATCTCCATATGCGTTATCTATTCTTTTTATAGGAGGCCAGAATTTATTACTTCTTACCCACTCAATAGGAAAGACAGCTTCTTCTCTAGTATATGGATGTTCCCATTTTCCTGACACTATATCAAATATAGTATGAGGTGCATTCTTTAAGACATTATCATTTTTGTCAGATTTTCCTTCTTCAATATCTTTAATTTCTTTTCTGATAGAAATCATTGCCTCACAAAATCTATCTAATTCCATTTTAGATTCACTTTCAGTTGGTTCAACCATTAAAGTACCATGAACAGGAAAAGAAACGGTCGGTGCATGAAATCCATAATCCATTAATCTTTTTGCTATATCACTTTCTGATATGTCAACTGAATCTTTAAAAGGATGCATATCAAAGATTAATTCGTGAGCAACTCTTTCATTTTCACCTTGATAGACAACATTGTATGAATCTTTTAATCTTTCTTTTATATAATTTGCATTTAAGATAGCAACTTGACTAGCTCTTTTCAGTCCTTCAATTCCCATCATTTTAATATAAGCGTAAGAAATTAGTAAGATACTTGCACTACCCCAAGGAGCAGCGCTGATTGCCGATATACTATGTTCAGAACCAATATTTACAACAGAATGCCCAGGTAAAAATTTTATCAAATGATCTGCTACAGCTATTGGTCCCATTCCTGGTCCACCTCCTCCGTGAGGAATGCTAAAAGTTTTATGCAAATTTATATGGCATACATCGGCTCCAATTTCACCCGGACTTGTAAGACCAACTTGAGCATTTAAATTAGCTCCGTCCATATACACTTGCCCACCATTTTTATGAACAAGTTCACAAACTTCTTTTATACTGCTTTCAAAAACTCCGTGTGTGGATGGATAAGTAACCATCAATGAAGAAATATTATTTTTGTTTGTTTCAAGTTTGGTTTTCAAATCTGTAACATCAATATTTCCATTATTATCACACTTAATTACTATTACATTATTACCAGCCATAACAGCACTTGCGGGATTTGTCCCGTGTGCTGAAGAAGGAATAAGTACAATATTTCTACGCCCTTCTCCTCTACTTTCATGATATGCTTTTATTACCATAAGTCCTGCATATTCACCCTGCGCACCTGAATTAGGTTGAAGAGATGTTTCTGCAAAGCCAGTTAACTTTGAAAGATCATTTTTTAATTCTTTAAATATTTGTGCAAACCCTTCTGTTTGATTGGATGGAGCGAAAGGATGTAATGAATTAAAGTTTGGATTTGTAATACTTAATAGTTCTGATGCTGCATTTAATTTCATTGTACAAGAACCAAGGGGGGTCATTGAATGCACTAAAGACAGGTCTTTATTTTCCAATCTTTTCATGTATCTCATCATTTCAGTTTCTGAATGATAGCTGTTAAATATTTTGCTGAATAAATATTTACTTTTTCTCTTAAAAGATTCCTGAATATTTACTTCAGTATTTAAATTAAGTGTTGTGAAATCAAAATCTTTACCTAATGCTTTAGAAAATAAAGTTATTATTTCTTTCATATCATCAAGAGATGTCACTTCACTGATTGAAATGTTTATCTTATTATTTTTTAAATATCTAAAATTAAGGTGGGTTTTTTCTGCATTTGATTTTATTTTATTAAATAAAGTTTCATTTTCCAAATCAATTAAAAGTGTATCAAAATAGTTTTGATTTAATTG
The DNA here is from genome assembly GCA_002790365.1 of Ignavibacteriales bacterium CG_4_9_14_3_um_filter_30_11. Taxonomy (GTDB): domain Bacteria; phylum Bacteroidota; class Ignavibacteria; order Ignavibacteriales; family Ignavibacteriaceae. Next base: position 25,429 of record PFVA01000111.1, on the reverse strand, counting down.
ATTGATACCAATTTCTGAAAGTGAATTAGCTAATATAGAAGTGAATTTAGATATTCTTTCTGCGATTGATTTTATACCTTTAGGTCCATGATAAACAGCGTACATTCCAGCTATTACTGCAAGTAAAACTTGTGCAGTACAAATATTACTTGTTGCTTTTTCTCTTCTAATGTGTTGTTCTCTTGTTTGTAAAGCTAACCTGTAACCTTTATTACCCGAAGCATCTATTGATTCACCAATTACTCGCCCTGGTAAATTTCTTTTAAATTCATCTTTACAAGCAAAATAAGCTGCGTGAGGACCACCAAAACCCATTGGAATTCCAAACCTTTGTGTACTGCCAACTGCTGCATCAGCACCAAATTCTCCAGGAGGTTTTAATAAAGACAAGCTCATAAAATCTGCAGCAACCGCTTTGTAAATATAGCTTTTGTCAGCTTTACTGAATAATTCAGAATAATCATAAACTTCACCTTCAGAAGCTGGATATTGAACAATTAATCCAAATATTTCTTGGTTTAGCTCAATATTTTTATGGTCACCAATTACTAATTCAATACCTAAAGGAGTTGATCTAGTTTTAAGAATATCAATTGTCTGTGGGAAACATTCTTTTGATGCAAAAAATTTATTAGCATCTTTATTTTTTCTTTTAGCAAAAAACATAGTCATTGCTTCTGCTGCTGCTGTTCCTTCATCAAGCAAGGAAGCATTGGCTATTGGTAACCCGGTTAAATCAATAACAGCAGTTTGAAAATTGATTAATGCTTCAAGTCTGCCTTGTGATATTTCCGCCTGATAAGGTGTGTATTGAGTGTACCAACCCGGATTTTCTAATATGTTTCTTTGTATAACTGGTGGCGTAATCGTTGGATAATAACCTAATCCAATATATGATTTAAAAACTTTATTCATTTGTCCAATTTCTTGTAACTTATTCAATAATTGATATTCAGAAATTGGTTCTTCAAATTCAGGAAGTTTTTTTAGTCTAATATTAGAAGGAATAGTTTGTTCAATTAGTTCATCTAAAGATTTAAGCCCTAAATCTTTAAGCATTAATTCAATATTTGATTCTTTAGGGCCTATATGTCTATTTAAAAATTTATCTGGGTGGTTAAGATCATTCATTAAATTTTCTCTATTAATATTATTACATAAATTATTTAAAAATAAAGAATAAATTTACACAATAAATAATTAAATGGGATTGATAAATTTTGTAAAATTAAGAAATTTTTATTTTCTGGAGGGCATTTTTAGCAGCATTTTGTTCAGCACTTTTTTTATTTTTACCTGAGCCAGTACCTAGCACATTATTATTTAATTTTACTTCAACTGTAAAAGATTTTTGATGTTGTGGCCCTTCTTCCTTAACAACATAGTATTCTATATTTTCAATATGTTCTTTTTGTGCGTGTTCTAATAACTGACTTTTAAAGTTATTATCTTTCAAATATCCCTTAATATTGAAACTTGGTTCAGCTAATGTTTTTATTACAAAATTTTCAGCTTTTCCTAATCCTTTATCCAAATAAATTGCACCTATAAGAGCCTCATAAGCATCTGAAAGGACAGATTTTGAACCGTTGGGAAGTGTCTTAGAATAATTATCACTTACAAGAATAAATTTATCAAGTTCTATCCTTTTTGCAGCATCATAAAGAGCACTTTTATTTACAAGCATTGATCTGGTCTTCGTTAAAAATCCCTCATCATCATCCGGAAAATTATTAAATAAATACTTACCGACAACAAGATCAATCACTGCATCACCCAAGAATTCTAATCTTTCATTAGATGATTTGGAACTTTCATCCATTTCAAGAAAAGACCTGTGAGTAAGTGCAGTAAAATAATATTTAGGTCGATAGATTTTATAGCCTAATATTTTTTCGAATGAAATAAATTTTTTGATAGGAATAAAATTAGAGATGTCATACCAATTTTTTTTTGTAACTAAATATTTAAATTTTAAGTATAAAATTCTTAACATTTATAACTTGAGATTATATATCTATATAATGATTGAATTATTTGAATAAACGAATAGGGATTCATTTAATAAATTTAGAAAAGGATTGTGGATATAGCCGAAGCAAAATCACTTCGGCTAATATTAATTTGATTAACCAACTTTTCCAGATAAATAGCTAACTGCGTCACCAACTGTTCCTATCTTTTCTGCATCTTCATCTGGGATAGAGATTGAAAAAGCACTTTCAAATCCCATTACAAGTTCAACAATATCCAAAGAATCTGCTCCAAGATCATTTGTAAAGGAAGCTTCCGGTGTAATTTGAGATTCTTCAACACCTAATTTGTCTATTATAATCTCTTTAACTTTAGCTTCTACATCCATTTTACTTCTCCTATAATTATTTTGATTAACTGTATTTAATATAAAAATAAATTAATTATGCTTCTACATTCAAATAAAAATATAATTTCCTACATTGTCATCCCACCATCTACAGCAATTACCTGTCCGGTAATATAATCTGCTGATGGAGATGCTAAAAATGTGACAACTTTTGCAATATCTACAGGTTCAGCTATTCTTTTTAATGGTATTTGACTCACAATAGCTTCTTTTTGAACTTCATTCAATTCTTTTGTCATATCAGTACTAACATAACCAGGAGCTACAGCATTAACAGTAATATTTCTGGAGGCAAATTCTCTTGCAAGAGATTTAGTTAAACCAATTACCCCAGCTTTTGAAGCAACATAATTTGCTTGACCAGGATTACCAATCAATGCCACAACTGATGAAATATTAATTATTCTACCATATCTTTGTTTCATCATTGGTTTTATAGCTAACTTTGAATAATTAAAAACACTCTTTAAGTTAGCTGAAATAACTGTATCAAAATCTTCCTCAGTCATTCTTAAAATTAAATTATCTTTTGTAATTCCGGCATTGTTAACAAGTATATCCAAATTACCCAATTTCTCTAAAATAAATTGAATAGATTTTTCTGTATCTATAAATTTTGAAGCATCTGCTTTAAATCCAATTATCTTAATGCCAAATTTTTCTGATTCTTTTTCAATACTCTTAGCTGCTTCTTCAGAGCTATGATATGTAAATATAACATTACAACCATTTGCAGCCAAATCAAAAACGATAGCTTTGCCTATACCTCTGGTTCCACCTGTTACGAGTGCTTTTTTATTTTTTAACATTTTAATTATTTTTTTTGTTTACTAAATATTCTTCAGAATATTTTTTTAATTGCGAGTAACCTCTCTTTCCCAATAAGTGTAATAATTCTTCTGTACAAGATTCAAATATTGTCTTTTTTGTATCAAATATAGGATTACAAGTTTTCAACCTTTTAATATGTCCGGTATCAATGGTAAGTACGCCCTCATCAATAATTAGTGGAAACAATATACAATAAAGTGGTTTATACTTCCACTTATATTCGCTTTCATCATTTGCCATTTTTTGAAGAGTGCATAAACCTTTGTTATCTAAGAAAGTACATTTCCCATTTATCACTTCAGTACCAATAGCAATTCCGGATTCAAATTCTTTATCTTCTTCCGGTTTTTCAAACCATTTACTTGCATCGGTGCATTGGGTGCTATCAAAATTAGCTAATATTTTATCTTTATTATTTAATATCCTTTCTGCTTCAAAAGAATCAGTATAAACACCATAATGGCAACATTCACCAGTACATTCACAATCAAATTTAAATGTGAATATAATTGGATCTATTTTTAATCCATTGATTACTTTCTCAAAATTTTTTGGCATTACAAGTATTTCTCCAAGTCTGAGTATTTCTCAATATTTTCGCATTTAACATTAGGGTTAATTCTTTTCAATAATCCTTGAAGAACTTTACTTGGCCCTATCTCATAGAATTCATCAACACCGTCAGAAATCATTTTATTAATTATTTCTTCCCATCTTACTGGTGATGTTACCTGCTGGTAAAGCATTTCTTTTATTTCTTCTTTTTTAGTGACCGGTTTTGCAGTTACATTTGAATAGACAGGAAAACGAGCATCATAAATATTGATTTTATCTAATTCAGATTTTAATTTCTCTTTTGCAGATTCCATAAGCGGAGAATGAAAAGCTCCGCTTACAATTAGTTCTTTTACTAATCTGGCACCTTTTCCTTTACAAATCTCCATCCCTTTTTTAACTCCATCTACAGAACCGGAAATTACAATCTGTCCTGGTGAATTAAAATTAGCCGGTTGAACAATTCCAGTTTCTGAAGCTAAATAGCAACACTCTGAAACTTGTTCAGGAGTCATTCCAATAATTGCAGCCATTGTTCCCGGATTATCTATCCCGGATTGTTGCATAGCTGAGCCTCTTGCTCTTACCAATTGTACTGCTTCATAAAATTGAATTGCACCTGCAGATACTAAAGCTGAATATTCACCTAAAGAATGACCTGCTGCAGCTTGAGGATTTAATAATCTTGTAAGACTGCTTAATACAACACTGTGCAAAAAAATTGCCGGTTGAGTAAATTCTGTTTGTTTTAATTTTTCTTCAGGTCCATTAAACATAATATCGGATAAGTTAATTCCTAAAACATCATCAGCTGTTTTAATCATTTCCCTTACCTCTACTGAATTTTCATAGAGGTCTTTTGCCATTCCGATATATTGTGACCCTTGTCCGGGGAATATAAAACCTTGTTTTGCCATAATTAAAAACGAATTTGTTTTTCTACATTCCCCAAACTAAATAACTTGCACCCCAAGTATAGCCTGCACCAAAAGCTGCAAGAATTATCTTATCACCTTTTTTTAATTTCCCATCTCTGTAATATTCAACAAGACATAAAGGGATTGTAGCTGCTGTAGTGTTTCCATATTTATTAATATTTATCATTACTTTTTCTTTATCTATGCCCATTCTTTCAGCAGTAGCATTAATAATTCTTAAATTAGCTTGATGAGGAACAAGGTAAGCAATATCTTCAGATTTTAAACCGTTCTTTTGCATTATATCAAGAGAAACTTCTGCCATACCTTTTACAGCAAATTTAAATACTGTTTTGCCGTCTTGAAAAATATAGTGCATTCCTTTGTCAACAGTTTCGTGGGATGGTGGGTTTAAACTACCACCGCCTTTCATATTTAGAATTTCTTTACCGCTTCCGTCAATTCTTAATAATGAATCTTGATATCCGATTGAAGTATCATTAGTAGGTTCTAATAGAATAGCTGCTCCGGCATCACCAAATAAAATACAATTATTCCTATCTGTATAATCAACAATGGAAGACATTTTATCAGCACCAATAACAAGTACTTTTTTATATTTACCGGATTCTATTAGAGAGCATCCTGTTTGATAGGCAAACAAAAATCCTGAACAAGCTGCTGAAAGATCAAAACCCCAAGCATTATTTGCACCAATTTTTTCTTGAACTAAACAAGCAGTTGCCGGAAAAAACATATCAGGTGTTACGGTCGCAACTATTATTACTTCAATCTCTTCAGCTTTCATATTTTTCGATTTCAAAAGATCTTTAGCAGCTTCAGCAGCAAGATTACTTGTAGCACCATTTTCAAGAATCCTTCTTTCAGAAATACCTGTTCTGGTTCTGATCCATTCATCTGTTGTATCAACTATCGATTCAAAATATGCGTTATCTAATACTTTTTCTGGAACATACATTCCAACACCTGTAATTACAGCACTAACTTTTTTCTCTGACATTAACAATCCGTTTTAATTTATATTTGAATATTGATTTATAGCATTACTAATTTTTTCAATTATATTTTTTTTATGTATTTCATTAGCTCTAAGTACCATATTTTTAATTGCAATGGGTGAACTTGAACCATGACCGATTATTGAAATTTTGTTTACTCCCAATAGAACTGCACCGCCGTGTGTCTGATAATCAAAATCTTTTAATGCTTCTCTCATTGTACTTCTAATTAAACCTACTTTTAATTTATTGGTGAAACTTTTTGAAGCATACTCCTTAAATTTATATTTTAATAAATCCAAAACACCTTCGCCAAATTTTATTAAAATATTGCCTACAAATCCATCACAAATAATAACATTAGCTGAGCCTTTTAAAATATCAAATCCTTCAACATTACCTATAAAATTTAATTTAGTTTTTTTAATAAGTTCTGCGGCTTCAATTGTAACTTCATTACCTTTACCTTCTTCTTCGCCAACATTTAATAAACCAACAGTAGGATTTTTTATACCGTCCATTTCTTCTGTATAAATACTTCCCATAATAGCATATTCTAATAAATGTTTTGGTTTTGAGTCGACACTTGCACCAACATCAAATAAATTACAGACACCTGATTCATTAGGCATTGCTGTACTGATAGTTGGTCTGCCAACTCCAGGAATTCTTCCAATAATTAATGTTGAAGCTGCCATAACAGAACCGGTATCACCTGCACTTATAAATGCATCAGCAAAACCATCTTTAACAAATTTTGTACCTACAACTATTGAAGAATTTGGTTTTTGTTTTAGAGCTTTGGTAGGTTTTTCACCCATTTGAATTACTTCATCAGCATGAATAATTTTACTTTCATCAAAAGTAAGATTTTGTGAAGATATTATTTTTTTTATTTCATCGGTTCTGCCAACTAAGTTTAGATCAAACTCACCTGATTCTTGGTATGCTTGGATAGAGCCCAATATAGTATTAAGTGGAGCAAAATCTCCCCCCATAGCATCTACAACAATTCTACATTTAGAATGGTTCTTAAGGATTGTATCCATTTATTAAATTTTTATTCGGCTTTAGGTATAAACATTGAGCGGTCATTGTAATAACCACAAGAAGGACAAGCGCGGTGTGCCATTTTCATTTCACCACAATTAGAACAAGTACTTAAAGTTGGTGCACTTGCCTTATAATGTGTTCTGCGTTTATCTCTTCTGCTTTTAGATATTTTTCGTTTTGGATGTGCCATTTATATTCCGTTTTTATTTAATATTATTTTTTAATTTTTCTAGTGGTAACCATCGCGGATCAATTTCTTTAGAATTACATTTACAATTTTCTGAATTCAAATTTTTACCACAATTTACGCATAAACCTTTACAATCTTCTTTACATAATTTTTTCATTGGAACAGCAAGTTGAGCATAATCCCTTACTTCATTGCTTAAGTCAATTTTATCAGTATTTATCGATATATATTTAATATCAATTTGCTCTTCGTCATTAATTTCAGAACTAAAATAATAAACTATTTTATAATCATTAATAAGTTCTTTTTCAAATTTTTCATCGCATCTGTCGCATTCAAAAATTACTTTTGCTTTAATATCAGCATTAAGAACTATCTGTCTTTTCGATTTTTGAAGTTTTGCTTCAACCAATATATTACCAATAAAGGGTTCAGATAATTCTATTTCTTCTATCTTTTTATCAAAAGTATAATAATATTCTCCATTACTTAAATTTGAAATTTTTATTATCATATTTTTGATCAAAAATAAAGCAAAAAGAAGTCAAAATATAATTATAGAATGCTTTATAATCAAATTTGAAATGAAGAAAAATCCTTATAATTCAAGCAATATTTAGTATTTTGAGATAATTCAACTGATTGAATTTTTGCCGTAAATAGTAAAATCCATTGATTATAAATTTGTTAAGAATAATAGAATTTTTAATATATTGGACTTTATTAAATTTCCATTTGAAAATATTATTAAAATACTCTCTATTTTAAATTTGGATATAATTTTATGATTCTTGTTTCAGCTATCATTGCCATTGTACCTATGCTAATCTATTTATTACTAATTTGGCAATTTGACAGGTATGACAGAGAACCAATTAGCCTTGTGTTATTAAATTATTTTTGGGGAGCTGTTGGAGCAATATTTTTATCTTATATAGGTTCTAACTACCTGCTTAAATTCATTGGTATCTTTGTTCAAGATCCACAAACTTTAGATTATTCTCAAACTTTTATTGCGGCTCCTTTAGTTGAAGAAATTACTAAGGGTCTGTTTCTGTTTTTTACTGTACAAAACATCAAATTTGATAACCTTACAGACGGAATAGTTTACGGCGGAGCAATTGGTTTAGGTTTCGGGATGACAGAAAATTTTCTTTATTTTATTACTTATTCTGATACTTTAAGTCAATGGTTAACAATTATAATTATTAGAACTCTTTTTTCAGCTGTTATGCATGGAGTTGCAACTGCTACTTTTGGAGCTATGCTTGGTTACTCCAAATTTAAACCAACAAATAGTAAAATATTTTATACTCTAATTGGTATTTCTAATGCAATCTTTATTCATTTTGCTTGGAATATTACTGTTAGCTTTGAATCCACTGCACTTCTTGGTTTTTTATTTTTAATATTTTCTGTCTCAATTTTTATTGTAATATTCTCTATTTCGTTATCAAGAGAAAAGAAAATTATTTATACAGAATTAAAAGGTGAATTTGAATTAGGATTAATTCCGGAGGCTCATTTGAATATACTTAATTCTGTAAGCAGAACAAGAAAAGGTTGGATTGATGAAAGTATAAGAAAAACATATACAAGGTCTGCTACAACACTTGCATTTAGAAAATTACAATTTAAAAATTCTGTGGGAAGGAGTAAGTTTTATTATGAAAAAGAAGTAGAACATTATAGGAATTTTATTAAAAAATTACTGGATGAGAAGAATAAATGAACAATAACACCAGCATATATTTTCTTATTTCTGATTCTGAACAAGACAATAAAAAGAATCATCTTTCAAAACTTACTGAAGAGCATAAGAAAATACTTAATTCTAATTTATTAAAAAATGCCTTCGAACAAGTTAATAATTTTGATCAGATAAAAAAATATATATTAACTCCAGAACAACACGAGACTATTAAAAACAGTAACTATGCTGTAATATATTACAATAAAGAGAAAAGTGTTTTTGAAAAAATAATAGAGATGCAACCCGAAGAAAATGAAAAGTATATATTTATTAATTCAAATGTAATTGGTTTTTCTAAAGATGTAATTAAAAGAATAAAAGATTTGCTTCTTTATGATGGAGAAGCTATAGTAATAGGTAAAACAATCGATAATAGGATTTGTTTTATTGGTACCAATTTTATAGATACAACTTTATTAAATCATATTGTTGCTAGTAATAATAACTATGATAAATTATTAAGTAGAATTAAAAGAGATAATGTGTTTTATTTTATATTAAATAATTTTCTAAAAATTGAAACTCTCAAAGATTTTAAAGAATTATATGCTGTCCTCTCAGATAAAAAAAGCGAAAATTTCTGCACTGGTGAAATACACGAATCATTCACAAATTTATTTATTGAGTACAAGGAGCTATTGCAATGAAAGGGGTTGGCATATTTGGTGGAACATTTGATCCAATCCATTTAGGACATTTAATTTGTGCTCAATATGTTTTTGAAAATAGAGATCTTGAAAAAATAATATTCATCCCCAGTAAAATATCACCACATAAAAAATATATAACTACAGCTGAAAGTCATCATCGGCTTGAAATGATTAAATTAGCTATTAATCAAATTCCATATTTTGAATATTCTGATTTTGAAATCAAGAAAAATGGCATTTCTTATTCTATTGATACACTACTTCATTATAAGAAACAATACAATAATTTAGAGTTAATAATTGGCGAGGATAATTTTATCCATTTTAACACATGGAAAAACCCAGAAAGAATAGTTGAAATCTCAAAAATAATTATGTTGAAAAGAACTCAATTTAAAAATGATCAAAAAAATATATATGCAAATTCTGTTGTATATTTAAACTCTCCAAATATTGAAATAAGTGCATCAAATATTCGTAATAGGATTAAAAACAAACAACCAATTAACTTTTTAGTTACTAAGGAAATAAGAAATTATATAATTGAAAATAATCTTTATGGGGCATAACATAATATGAAGGTCCTAATTACCGGTGGAGCCGGTTTTATTGCTTCGCATATAGCTGATGAATATATAAATTTAGGTTACGATGTATTTATATTAGATAATCTTTTAACAGGATTCGAACAAAATATAAATACTAAAGCAACATTTATCAAAGCAGATATTTGTGATAAATCGTTATCAAAATTATTTGCAGAGCAAAGATTTGATATTGTAAATCATCACGCAGCACAAATGGATGTAAGAAAAAGTGTTGCAGATCCAGCCTTTGATGCAAATACTAATATTATTGGGACAATAAATCTTTTACAAAATTCCGTGAATTTTGGAATAAAGAAATTTATATTTTCATCTACTGGTGGAGCTGTTTATGGCGAACAGGATTATTTCCCTGCAGACGAAAAACACACTACATCCCCTCTGTCTCCTTATGGCATCTCCAAATTAGCTGTTGAAAAATATTTATTCTTCTACAATAAACAATACGGACTTAATTATTCAATACTTCGATATGCTAATATTTACGGACCAAGACAAAACCCTTATGGCGAGGCTGGTGTTATTGCAATTTTTACTAGTAAATTACTTGCCGGAGAGCAACCTATAATTAATGGTGACGGTAAACAAACAAGAGATTATGTCTTTGTTAAAGATGTTGTGAAAGCAAATGTTAAAGTTTTAACAGATGATAAATCAGATATATTAAATGTTGGAACAGGAATTGAAACTAATGTAAATGAAATATTTAACACATTAAACAAAATTGTTGATAACGGACAAGTAGAAAAACACGGGCCTGTGGCTCCAGGTGAACAACTAAGAAGCGTAATTACTTCGGATAAATTTTATAAAAGACATAATTGGCGACCATCTACAAAATTAGAAGTTGGTTTAAAAGAAACAGTAAATTTCTTCGAATCGAAATTGGTCAAATAAATTTGAGACTTTAGATATATCTCCATTTTTTATAAAATATTATGAACTTTGAAAATCTATTTAATAATGATAGAAGAACTTTAGCAAGAACTATATCAAAAGTAGAAAAAGGTGATCAGGAATCAGTTGATATTTTAAAAGGAATTTATTCCAAAGTTGGAAGTGCTTATAGAGTAGGAATTACTGGACCTCCCGGTGCTGGCAAAAGTACAATTACTAATCAGCTTACAAAAATTTTGTTAGAGCAAAATAAGAAAGTTGGAATTATTGCCGTTGATCCGACTAGTCCATATACAGGCGGAGCTCTGTTGGGTGACAGAGTAAGAATGAATGATATTGGCAATAATCCACATGTTTTTATAAGGAGTATGGCAACAAGAGGTAGCCTTGGCGGACTTAGTAAAAAAGCAAATGATGTAGCAGATGTAATGGATGTATCTGGTTATGATTTTATTTTATTGGAAACTGTCGGTGTAGGTCAATCAGAATTGGACATTGCACAGGCAGCAGATACGACAATTGTTGTTTTAGTTCCGGAATCTGGTGATGCTGTACAAGCGATGAAAGCCGGACTTATGGAAATTGCCAATTTTTTTGTGATGAACAAATCAGATAGACCAGGTTCTGCAAGAGCTATTTCTGCTTTAAAAACTATATTAACTCTTCGTTACCACGATGAGAATACATATATGCCAAAAATTGTTAGTGCAGTTGCTTCAGAAAATAAAGGAATTGATGAAATACTTAAAACAATTTTAGAACACAAAGAACATTTAATTGACAAAAAAATATTTTTGCTTGAAAGATTTAAAAGAACTAAGGTAAGAATAAAAGAAATTGTTGAAGATAAAATTAGAAAAGAACTTTGGAATTCAGAATCTGATAATTCATTAATTTTATCTTTAAATAAAGTAATTACAGAAAATATTTCTCCATATAAACTTGCAGATGATATTTTTGAACAATTCAAATTAAAAATTTTATAAAAATATATTCAACTTATTGAGGAAGTGATGGAATCTATCGAGCAGAAATTTAATCTGGTTCTTACAGAAGAACAAATTTTAATTAGAGATACTATTAGAGATTTTTCTGATAAATCTATCAGACCTGTTATTATGAAATATGACGAATCCCAAGAATTCCCAATGGAAATTATGCAGCTACTTGGTGAGATGGGATTCTTAGGAATACTTATTCCCGAACAATACGGCGGAGCGGGATTAGGTTATATTGAATATGCACTTGTTATTGAAGAAATAGCAAAGGTTGATCCTTCAATTGCTTTATCAGTTGCAGCCCACAATGGTTTGTGCACAAATCATCTGTATACATTTAGTAATGATAAATTAAGAAAAAAATATTTACCGGATTTAACCTCTGGTAAAAAAATAGGTGCTTGGGGCTTAACAGAATCTTCATCAGGAAGTGATGCTGGAAACATGAGTACAACTGCTGTGAAAGATGGAGATAATTATATTCTGAATGGGAATAAAACTTTTATTACACACGGAACAGTTGGGGAGATTTCCGTTATCATGGCTGTTACAGATAAAGCAAAAAATAAGAAAGGAATTACTGCATTCATTGTAGAAAAAGGTATGGAAGGATTCGTAATTGGCAAAAAAGAAAATAAACTTGGTATGAGAGCATCAGATACTACACAATTAATATTTGAAAATTGCAAAGTACCTGCTGAAAATATGGTTGGTAATGAAGGTGAAGGTTTTATTCAAGCTATGAAAATACTTGAAGGTGGAAGAATATCTATTGCCGCTCTTAGTCTAGGATTAGCTCAAGGTGCTATGGAAGCTGCTATAAAATATTCTGTTGAAAGGAAACAATTTGGTAAACAATTAAAGGAGTTCCAAGCAATCCAATTTAAATTTGCAGAAATGTCAACAAACATTGAAGCTGCAAGATTATTAACATATAAAGCAGCATCTATGAAAGACAAAAGTATTCCAAATACTAAAGAAGCAGCAATGGCAAAACTTTTTGCAAGTGAAATAGCAGAAAAAGCGGCTAATGAATCCGTACAAATATTAGGCGGATATGGTTTTATGAAAGATTATCCAGTAGAAAAATTTTATAGAGATGTTAAACTTCTAACAATTGGAGAAGGCACATCAGAGATACAAAGGATTGTGATTGCTCGAGATATTTTAAAAGATTAAAAAGCTATGAAAAAAATAGGTAAGAAAATTTCAGAAGACGAATCTTATCTTAAAAGAGAAGATTTTACTAAAAATCTAATACGAAAATTAAAAGTCGAAAAGAAAAAAATTTCTTTAGGAGGCGGTGAAAAAGCTTTAGCAAAACATAAAGCTAATGGGAAAATGACTGCAAGGGAAAGGATCAATTTTCTTTTGGACGATCAGAATAAATTTATTGAGCTAAATAGTTTTGCAGCTTTTAATATGTACCAAAAATATGGTGGAGCTCCTTCAGCCGGTACAGTTTATGGTATTGGGAAAATACATGGTAGAGATCATCTAGTCGTAGCAAATGATGCAACAGTTAAAGCAGGAGCTTGGTTTCCTTTAA
>PFVA01000111.1:0-12000 GCA_002790365.1 Ignavibacteriales bacterium CG_4_9_14_3_um_filter_30_11 | reverse complement strand
CGATGGAAAACAATCTCCCTATAATTTATTTAGTTGATAGTGCAGGTGTTTTTCTTCCCCTTCAAGAAGATATCTTTCCGGATAAAGAACATTTTGGCAGAATTTTTAGGAACAATGCAAAAATGTCATCTATGGGTATTCCACAAATTGCAGCTATTATGGGTCCTTGTGTTGCAGGTGGTGCCTACCTCCCTATAATGAGCGATGAAGCTTTGATTGTTGAAGGTGAGGGTTCTGTTTTTTTAGCCGGCTCTCATTTAGTAAAAGCAGCAATAGGTGAAGATATTGACAATGAAAGTTTAGGTGGGGCAAAAGTTCAATCAAATATTTCAGGTGTAACTGATTATATTATGAAAAATGATGAGGAATGCTTAAAACAAATTAGAAGCATTGTTGAAAAAAATGGGGATAGAAAGAAGGCTGGATTTAACCGGTCAGAAAGTAAACCGCCATTATTTCCTCCACAGGAAATTTACGGTATTTTGCCTGAAGATCAGACAAAACAATATGATATGTACGATGTTATTGCTCGTATAGTTGATGAATCTTCTATTGATGAATATAAAGCAGGGTTTGGTAAAACAATAATTACAGCTTACGCAAGAATTGATGGATGGTCAGTTGGAATAGTTGCAAATCAAAGAAGTGTTGTAAAAACTCAAAGCGGTGAAATGCAGGTAGGTGGGGTAATATATTCTGATAGCGCTGACAAAGCTACAAGATTTATTATGAATTGTAATCAGAAAAAAATACCACTATTATTTTTACAAGATGTAACTGGATTTATGGTAGGGAGTCGTGCTGAACATGGTGGAATAATTAAAGATGGTGCAAAAATGGTAAATGCAGTTGCTAATTCAGTTGTACCTAAAATTACAATTATTGTTGGTAACAGTTTTGGTGCAGGTAATTATGCGATGTGCGGCAAAGCTTACGATCCAAGATTTATTTTTGCTTACCCTAATGCTAAAATATCTGTTATGGGTGGCACTCAAGCAAGTAATGTTTTATTAAGTATTAAACTTAAACAAGAAGAAAAAAGTGGTGTTAAATTAACTGATGATATCAAGAAAAAATTACTAAAAGATGTTACAGAATCATATGAAAATACCAGTTCTGCCTATTATGCTGCTGCCAGACTTTGGGTTGATGAAATAATAGACCCTGCTCTTACAAGAGAATATATTTCTATGGCAATAGAAGTTGCAAATCATAACTCTGAAATTCCAAAATTTAATACCGGCGTAATTCAAACTTAAAAATTTGAAAAATAAATTTTTAATATTACTACTTAGTTTATTTTTTATTTCAAGTAATCAAAATTTCCCCCAAAAAAGCAAGCTCTTTAATGCCATTGAGTTTACTTCAAATTACATTTTATCAAAAGAATATTACAATAATCTGAAAAATAAATTTGATCTACAATTAATTGATTTGATTTACAACAATCAATTAAAACATCAAAAAATGGATATTAAAGAAGCATTATTATCACTAACATTTGCATTAGTGCAAGTAAGAGTAGTTAGTATTAACTTTCCTATTTTAGGAACAATAAATTATCCACTTGTATCTGTAAATGATTCACTCTTTGAATTGAAAAATAAATTTTTACCTAAACAAGTATTTTGGGATTCAAATCTAAATGATTTTGGGGATAAGGATAAATTATCACATTTTTTTGGCAGTGCATTTATTTCTTATAATTCAAACATTTTTGATTTCGGTGACCTAATTGGTTATTTTATTGAAGTTTTTGAAGAGGTTTTTCAAATTCAATCTTCAATTGATAAAAGAGATATGATGACAAATTATTTAGGGAATATCTTTGGTGATTTATTAAAATATAATAAGAATATTTTGCCATCTCAAGTTTTAATAACTAATACCTTAATATATTTTAATTATAATTTATGAAACCAATATTAATTATTGATGATGAAATAGGCATTTGTGAAAGTGTAAAAATGATACTTGAGTATGAAGACTACTGTACCGATTATGCAACTTCAGGTAAGGTTGGCTTAGATAAACTAAATAATAGTGAGTATTCAACTTTATTGTTAGATATTCAAATGCCTGAGATGAACGGTTTTGAAGTGTTGGAAAAAGTAAAAAATAAATTCCCTCTAATCTCAGTTATAATTATTTCTGCACACGGAAGTTTGGAAAATGCAATTAAAGCAACAAAACTAGGTGCTTTTGATTTCATTGAAAAACCTATTGATAGGGATAAATTACTAATTAGTATAAGAAATGCTGTTGACAAAGCAACATTACTCGAAGAAAATATTGATATCAAAAAAACATTTTTAGGTGACGGTAGAATATTGGGCAATAGTAAGGCGATTAAAGACATACTTCAAATGATAGAGAAAGTTGCTCCACTTGATACTAGAGTTTTAATCACTGGAGAAAATGGAACAGGTAAAGAATTAGTTGCAAGAGCAATACATGAACAAAGTAAAAGAAAAGAGAAAGCATTTATAGAAGTTAATTGTGCTGCAATTCCCAATGAATTAATTGAATCAGAATTATTTGGACACGAAAAAGGATCTTTTACAGGAGCTTTTCAACAACGAATTGGAAAATTTGAACTTGCAAAAAAGGGAACTTTATTTTTAGATGAAATTGGTGATATGAGTCAACAGGCACAAGCAAAAGTATTAAGAGCAATTGAAGACAGTTCTATAGAAAGAGTTGGGAGTGGTAAAAAAATTGAAGTTGATGTTAGAATTATTGCTGCAACCAATAAAAATTTGAAAGAAGAAATTGCTCAAGGTAATTTTAGAGAAGATCTTTTTCACAGATTAAATGTAATCCCTATTTATGTCCCCCCATTAAATAAAAGAATTGATGATATACCGATATTAGTTAATTATTTTGCTGAAAATATTACAACCAGATATAATAAACCATCAGTAAAATTTTCTAAAGATTCTTTAGAATTATTACAATCTCAAAAATGGAGCGGTAATATACGAGAGTTGCGAAATGTGATAGAAAGAATAATAATTATTGTTGATAATAATGTTATAGAAAAAAAAGATCTTAATTTTTTATTCCCTGAATCTACCTCAACTGTAAATGATCTGATACTAAGAAGCAATTCATTTCAAGATTTTAAAGAAAAAACTGAAAAGGCATTTATTCTAAAGCAGTTAAATAATAATAATTGGAATATTAGTAAAACTGCCGAACAATTGGATATACAAAGAAGTCATTTATACAATAAAATGAGAAAATATGGAATTGAAAAAGGAGACTAAATATGGGTGAAACTATTTTTTCAAAAATTATTAGAAAAGAAATTCAGGCTGATGTTGTTTGTGAAACAGATAATATTCTCGCATTTAAAGATATTAATCCCCAAGCTCCTATTCATATTTTAATAATACCAAAAATTGAAATACCGAGAATATCCGACCTAAATTTGCCTACCCACGGTGAAATACTTTCTGAAATTTTTGCTACAGCAAATAAATTGGCTAAAGATTTTAAAATTGATAAAGAAGGTTATAGACTTGTTTTTAATTGTGGTAGTAATGGTGGACAGGAAGTAGAACATTTGCATCTTCATCTTTTGGGCGGTAGAAAAATGAAATGGCCTCCAGGTTAATATGAAACAATAATTTATTAATGTTTTGCGTAATGGATAAATATTCTTTCCAAAGTTGCAACCATTTTATCTCTAAATATTGGTTTAGAAATGAAATCTTCAAATCCGGTAGCAATAAATTTTTCTCTGTCTCCAGGTAATACATAAGCTGTTACAGCAATAATTGGAGTATTTTCATAACCGGGCATTCTCTTAATAATTTTCAATGCATCCAAACCGTTATACTCACCTTGAAGATTTATATCCATAACAATAAAATCAAAAAAATTAGCATCTAAAAGAGGTAAAGAATCCTCAAAACTTACAGCATATTTAATTTCTTTTAACCCTTTCATTTGAACTTTAAATAATATTTGAGAATCCACTTGATCTTCAATATATAAACATTTAAAATCAGAAAGATCCAATTCAGTTCTTTTTGATTTTATTTTTTCTTTAGTTCCATTAACTTCATCATCAATTGTATGGATACGAATTGTTTCTTCTGATGTAATTTCCTTTATTTGTGGAGTTGTAGAAACAGTTTTTTCAATTGTTGGGACAATAATTTTTTCTACAATCTCTACATTTTTTACAACTTCTTTATTAAGGTCATTTTGTTTGTCCTTTTCGGGTACACTTTCTAATTTAAAATTTATAGAAAAAATAAATCCACAATTTTTATTATCAGTTTCATCTTTGTGATATTTACCCTTTAACAATTTTAAAAGAGCTTTAGTAAGGCTAATAGTTAATACTGAAAGTCCAAAAATATCAGAAGATACTTTTTTATTATTGGAAAACAATTGGTCTATTTTTCCAAACAATTCATCAGAAATTGATGCATAACTATCTTTGAAAGATATCAAAAAGTTATCATCACCAAAAGTAACAGCAGAAAAGTATAGCTTGTCTTTGGAGCTAAGTCTTGAAATTATTTTAAATAATAAGAATGCAAGTATTTTAAATCTTTGTGAATCGGTTTCAAAGGATAACGAAGAAGAAATTTTACCGTATGTAAATTCTTTTTTCAGATGATCATCTATCGTATCATTCTTTTTTTGAATTGCATCAATAATTTCCGGTATGCTTACATTTGAAATATTTAGGTCAACTTCATTATTAAGAATATTTGAATATTCAATAACTGAGTTCATAGTCTCAAGTAATCTTTCTCTATTTTGATCAATAATTTTTGAAGTTTCTTTTTGATCGGGAGTTAAATCTTTAATGTTATCAGTAAGGTCTTGAATAAACCCTAATATTACATTAATTGGTGTAAGTATTTCATGAAATAGACTGGAAAAAAATAAAGAATCAACTTGTTGTTTTTCTTTATCAAAATTATTAGTTGATTTATCCACTATAACTTGTTTAATTGTTTCCTGTTTAGTAACTCCAACAATTGTAAAAGTGTCAATATTTCCTTCAAAGTCTAATATTGGAGTAGCAGTAATTTCTATATTATCAGATTCACCGTTCTTTCTTCTTATTCTGCCATTAATATTTACAGGTTCAATATTAGCTGATTTAAAAATACTGTTATTAATTTTACTTCTATCTTCATCTACAAATAAAGAAATAAATGATTCACCATTTAATTTCTTGGTTGTAGAATTCAAATATTTTGAAGTTTTATCATTAACAAATTTTATAAAACCAGTTTGATCAGTTGTAAATAATAGATCAGTTGTATTATCAAATACGGCTTTATACTCTTGATTTTCCATTTCAAGAGTTAAATTTCTTGTAATATCTTTCACAATATTAAAGTGAGCTTCTTTACCTTGATAGTTAAAAGATAGTTTACTTATTTCAACAAAAATAGTGGTACCGTCTTTTGTTTTATGTCTATAAGGACCCTTAAATTGAGTCTTTTTAATTAGATTATCTGAAGAAGAATCTAAAAGCGTTTGTATATCGTCAGGTGTGTATAGATCTGTAAGATCCATTTGAAGAAATTCATCTTTCCTAAAACCATATAAATTCAAAGCAGCTTCATTTACTTCAAGAAATTTTAGATTATCTTTATCATAAATAAAAATTGGTTCCGGATTATTTTGTATCAAGATATCAAACATTTTCCCTCTTCTTTTTAGTAAACTTTCAAAATCATCTGTACTTACTACAGGGCTTGCTTCAAATATAAACCCATTTACTTTAGTTTTCTCAAATTTTAATTTATGTAAAATAACTTCATATGATTTTCTATTTTCTAAATCATCATTTTTATCTATAGTTAAACTGTACTTTTCACTTTCACTTTCAGAATCTAAAAATGAACTAATCTTATATGTAATTTCATTTGGAAAGATTTCATTATATTGAAGGTTTTTCCTACTGCTTAATTTTTTCAAAAATAATTTATTGAAGAGTTCGCTTTTTTGCATTAATAATCCATTTTCATCAAAAAGAGCTATTGAACGCGGATATTCTTCTAATAATTTTGAATTCAAAGAAAATAATTCTGAACCTGTCATCTTAATTTCTTTCTCTTTTATCTTTTGTGTTACGCATATTTGTGCAATAACATTATTATCAGCATCGTTAAGTGGAATCTGGATAGTCTGATAATTTTGAACCTGTAACAATGATTTTACAGGAGTTCCTTCAACTATAATGCAATTTAATGAATCATTTATATATTCATCAATAGACTGATAAAAATTTATAAGATGAGCCGGTATAAACTCATTATATTTTCGCCCTTCCAATACTGTGGAATTGGCACCAATTTTATCAGCAAATTTTTTATTTACAATATTAATATTACCGGATTTATCTTTAATCCAAAATAACTCACTTAATTTATCAATTTCTTTTCTTAATTTTTCTTTGCCAATGAATGTAAAAGGATATAAAGATTTGATATCATTTATTAATTTAATTATCTGCTTGTTATTTAATAAATTTTTGTAATTATCACATTCAACATTTACGCCAGTTATATCCTTAGATTTAATAGATAATTCAACTGACTTGAATGAACAAAAGATTAAAAATTCACCTTTCTCAGAATATGAAGTGAAAGTTACTCTTGCTTTTATTTCTTGACCATTATGCAATTGTAGATCTAATAACTTTGCAAGTAGAGTTTCTGTTAAGAGGTGTTCGGTTAAAAGTTCTCTTAATTTTTCTGCGGATTGTTCATCAAAATAGTTAAATAATATTTTATTTTTTTCTGAGGATTGTAGAAGTTTTTCAGCTACTTCATTGGAAAACAGAATTTTACCACTCCTATCAAGTACAAAAAAAGGAGCGCGTAAATTCTGCCCTAAAGCAGTGAATAGTTGTAGGTTTATGTTAAATTTAGCTTCCACAAAAAATCCATTAAAAATGAAAGAGAAACACTCCTAGTAAATAAGTTAAATTAATAAAGTATAAACTTTATTACAAAGGAGTTTTAACAGAAGCTATATTAGACCAGGAAGAATCTGAACTAGAAAACGCTTTTACTCTATAATAATATTCATGTCCTCCTATCAAATTTCCAGAGTTATCAGTGAATGTTGTAATATTTGCTGATACAGTCGAAATAGTTTCATATGTTGACCAAGCAGACCAATTATCATTTCTTTCAATTTTAAAGAAATTTTCATTATTACTATTATCCTGCCATTGTAATTTAACAACATTAGAACTTATTGCTACAGCACTTAAACCTGTTGGTGGTGGAAATGACCCAGAACCGCTAGCTCCTGCAGTATTTACTTCGTCACTGAATTCCGAATTACCAAATTTGTTTATGCCTCTGACTTTATAATAATACACAACATTAGGTAAAATATTATTGTCATTAACATTAAATGTATGTGGAGGTAAAGGACCTATTTGCCTTGTATAGTTAGGTGTAGTTATCTCTCTTCTCCAAACTTCATAATACACTTCACCAATAGAATTATCACTCCAAGAAATATTTATTGAATTAGATGTTGGTCCTTGTAAAGTCATTAACTTTATATCAGTTGGTTTGTTAGGAACAACTCTTGGTTCAGTAATTACAATATTGGTCATAGTATCGCTAATAGCTGATGCACCATTAGCATCATAATATTTTAAGTAATAACTAAATGTCTGTCCTTTTAATGATGGATCAAATTTCAATTCAAAAGCAGTTTTTGGATCATTTGTAAAATAAGTAGATACATACTTACCATTAATATATAATTCAACTGATTTATTACCTTGAACTGCAAATACAGAATAATTAATAATTGTTCTATCATATCCAACAGAATCACCAGTTACGGGGGAATAGATTTCAATTTTACCAGCTACAGCATTTGAAATACCTGTTATTGGTGAGTTGGATGAATTAACACAACCAGTAAGATAAAATATGGTTGCAGTTAATAAAACTGTTAGATATTTAATTTTTGTTTTCATAATTCTAATACTCTAAAATATTATGCGTTAGGTTTTGTATAATCTAAATAATAAGTTCTTGATTCACCCTTTTCTAAGTCATTTATATACAAATAAACTGTTTTATTTGTCTTATCAAATTCATATTTAGCTAATTTAGTACCAATAATTTCTGTATTTAATGTGATTCTTGTAGCAGGTTGATTAAGATCAACTTTTATTACTAAATTATTAATAGTTTTATCACCCTGGTTTGAAACAGTAAGTACTACTCTGCTTTCTCCTCTTGGTTCTATTTTAACTTCAACTTTATCCTTTCTTTCAAACCATTTGCTTATTTCGGATGCCGTAGTTATCCAAAAATCTTTTCTTTTTAAATCTTGTATTATTTGTTTTATAACATTTACATTTTCAGATCTACATTGATATTCTGTATGTAATTTGAATACATACAAGCCGCCCTCAAATAATATTCTATCAACATCTTCCTGATAAGTATATAGTTGATATTCTGATAAATTCAACCCAAAGTCTCTAATAACTTCATAATCATCGCGTGCTGTTTTAGTAATTGAAATAAGTTTATCCTCACCACGAATTATTGATTTTGGCACCGATCTATCTGTTAATGAATCAGTGATAACAAACTTATATTTTTCATCAATCAAAGATTGTACAGTGTTTTCATCAAATAGTCCATAATACGGATTAGCTCCAATTACAGGTTTACCTGTTATAGATTCTAAGATTGATTTAGCACTGTTTAATTTTTCTTTTTGTGTAGTAAAATCATCTAAATTATTTGATGTATCGTTAACTGATGCTAAGTAACCTATATCAACTAATGAACCTACATCACCATATCTAGCTAAATTACTTACTAATTTTTTATTCTGCTCTGCTATATACGGATCAACAAAAAATGTAGCTTTTACTTTTTCAGATTTTAGAACATTCAGTAAGTTGTTTATATTATAAATATCTTCTGATAGTGTAGGTGTAATTATTGCAGCGGCTCTATATCCTCTTGGCCATTCATTATAATAAGCAAGCGGTTTATATGTTAACCAATTGATTGAATTATTGAATAGTTTATCAAAGTATATATAATCTTCCTGCACACCAATAACAGAATTTATTTCAAATCCCATCCAAACAAACCTTCCTTTCCCATAATTTCCATAAACTATACCAGCAGTTTGCTTTATATTTTCTCTGGTTAAACCACTTTCAAGTCTGTAATTATACCAGAAACTTATCTGAATAGCTCTTGGATCCATTACTTCAGCAGCAATAGGTTTATCCCAAGTAGCTACTTTTAATGGAAATCCAGTAGGAATGTTTGCAGTAATCGGTAATCCACCACGCAATGTGTGAATTTTAGTAAAATCATCATTCTTTATTGCTTTAGCAAAATTAATCCCATAAACTTCGTTGAAGAATTCCCAACCTCTCCACTTTCCATCATCTGAAAAAGAAGCAGTACCACTTGTTGCAAAGACACTTCCACCTTTATCAATATATTTTTTAAGGTTTATTACTTCTCTGTCACTAAGTGATTTAGACCCTGGAAGCACTATTAACCTATATTTATAGTGTTGTCCTAATTCAATTGTCTCATCACTAATGACATCATAAAGATTGTTAGTATTATCAAGAAATTTTTTCCAGGTGGTAATATTATCATTTAACCAAGTACTACCTTCCGGCAACATGTTTTCTGTGTACTGCGAGTAAAGAATTGCAATATAAGGTTTATCTTTAGCCAGTGCACTTTTTACAATCTTTGGGCTTGGAATAAGATAATCTGTATTAAAATTCCCAAAGACTCCACGAAGAATAAAGTAATAAGTTAAAATTGAACCAATCACAAATATTAAACCACTGAATATGATCAGTCCTTGATTAATTCCACCTTTTCTTTTTTGGGATTTTATTTCCACTTTAATGCTCCTGCATTTATATCTTCTTTAGCTGATACATAACCTTCGGTTGTGTATTTCATAAATTTAGAATCTCTTGCTAGTGCAGCTGTATAACCTGCATTGTACTGTTGAGAAGGAACACCTACCTTTGAAGGTCTTACTTCAGGTCTAAATTGCTGCTGAACAAAAATTGGCTGTGGCTGAAACTGTGGTCCACTGCTTGCTACTGGTTGCTGAACAACAACTTGTGCTGGTGCTCTTTCAACTTCGCGAACAGGTGCCTGTGCAACTGCCGGTGTCACTAATTCAGCTCTTACCTCTGATGGTCCTGCTGAAACATAGTGTTCTCCTCTGCTTTCTCTAATTTTATAGAGAATGTAAGCACCTATTGCCAATATAAAAGTGCTTATCGTAGCTACAAGGATGATTGTAGATAGAATCGGTATAAGTTCCATGAGTTACCTCTTAAATTATAAATTAGTTAATTAATTTTGTGATCTTAAAGCTCCAACGCGTTCCAATTTACCCCAGGACATTCTTATGCCTAAGAATTCTTCAATAGTTGACATCACTTTACTAACATCAATTATAAGAATGAATACCATTCTGTATATTAAAGAATAAGGTACAAGTCTAAATTCTTCTTTTTCAACTGCGACACAGTATAAAGCTGTAACTAGATCTAATAAAGCTAATCCTGCCCACCAGAAGAAAATAAGTGATGTAAATCCAAAGAATATGGCAGCAACTATGAAGAAGATATTTGCAGCTAAGTTCATTACCGGCCATATTAAAGCTTCATATGCCATTGTCCACATAATGAATGTATCACCGAAATTTATAGTTGGATTTAACATTAATTTTTTATGTTTTCTAATAGATTGAATAATCCCTCTAGTCCATCTATATCTTTGTTTTAACAACTGGTGTAATTTTTCAGGAGCTTCAGTATAAGAAATTGAATTTGGTTCATAATAAATTTTCCATCCGTTAGCCAATACTTTTAGTGTTAAATCTGCATCTTCAGCAAAAGTATCGCTAGAATAAAAACCTGCTTCTTCAATTGCTTTTTTTCTGAACAATCCTATAGGACCAGGTATAATATTTACTAAGTTTATAAAGCTCTGTGCACTTCTTGCCATATTAAGTCCTTCAATGTACTCAAGAGCTTGAAGATCAGTTATTAATTTACCTCTGTTAATAACTTTTACATTACCAGCAACAGCTCCTATTTCAGGATTGCTGAAATGTCTTACAGCTAACTTTATTGAGTCAGGTGATAACTGAGAGTCACCATCCATACATAGTACTATTTCAGCATTTGAGTATTTAATACCGGCATTTAAAGCTTGTGCTTTTCCACCGTTTGGTTTATTTATTAATGAAATTTTAATATCAGAACTTACTCCCTTTTGGTATCCAACTAAAGATTCAGCAACTTCTTGAGTATTATCTTTAGAACCGTCATTAACTATAATTATTTCATAATTTGAATAATTTAGGCCTAAAAGAGATCTTACAGAATCTTCAACTACAACACCTTCATTATAAACAGGAACAATAATTGAAACGAAAGGGAAAAAACCTGTTGTAGGTTTATATGTGTACTCATTTATATAAAGAAATGCCAACACAAGAATTGCAAAATATCTGAATACCAATACAAATAGAAAAATTACCAAAGCAACAATAGTTGTATATTCAAATAAAGAACTTACATCAAGTACTGTTTGAGGTAAAGTATAAATTATTATATATAAAAGGATTAAAGATAAAAGGCCACTTATTAAAATCCTTTTTAGATACTTACTTGCATTTTGATCATCAACTCGAGGTTCTTTTTTGTTCTTTATTGTAAATATTGCTTTTTTAACTTTTTGACTTAATTCCATAATATTCTTCTTTATTTAATTATTATTAGTCTTTAATTCAATTATAATGCCATTCTAAATATTTGTTTTTTAATCATTTATATACTTTTTCTATAGTTTATTGTAATGCTTTAAGACCTTTTTCAACTTAAATTCTCATTTTAATGCATATTTTTATATTTTATCTAATTTCTTTCATTAGAGCTTGAGTTAGTAAATCAGCTACTATTTTCCCACCTAA
>PFVA01000097.1:614-4612 GCA_002790365.1 Ignavibacteriales bacterium CG_4_9_14_3_um_filter_30_11 | reverse complement strand
CAAATAAAATGATAACTCTTTAACGAAATAGAGACTTTATTTTCTTAATAAAAAGATGTCATCTTTCAGCTTTGCGTAACATCAGTTAGTAACAATTAATTTTAAAATGTTTTAATCTTTTATATCTGCAAGTGGAAATTCTGTATTACGCATTGAGTGAACTTTATTTTTAACAGGTAATGTTATTTCTTTATTTACTCTTTCTTCAAAATAATCTCTGAAACGAGTAACCATAAATCTAACAGGCCAAGCTGCTGCTTCGCCTAATGCACAAATAGTATTGCCTTCAATATTGGTAGCTACATTAATTAACATATCTAAATCGTGAGAAGAACCTTTCCCTTCAACAATTCTATTTAAAATTCTAACCAACCAACTTGTTCCTTCACGACAAGGTGTGCATTGTCCGCAGCTTTCGTGGTAATAAAATTTTGAAATGCGAGCTAAAACTTTTACAAGATCAGTATCTTCGTCCATTACAATAATACCACCAGTACCAATTGAGGAACCTGCCGCTTTTAAAGATTCGGCATCCATTTTAACACCATCAAGCTGGTCACCTCTTAATGGTGGCATAGATGAACCGCCTGGAATTACACACAATATTTTTTTATTACCCTGAACACCTCCGGCATAACTGTAAATAATATCAGTCAACAAAGTTCCGCTTGGTAATTCATAAACACCAGGTTTATTCACATGTCCGCTAACACCAAATAAAATTGTACCGGGATGTTTTGGTTCACCTATTTTAGAATACCATTGCCAACCTTTTTCAATTATTTTTGGAACATTAGCAATTGTTTCAACATTGTTTATTGTTGTTGGACATCCCCATAAACCATTTTGTGCCGGAAAAGGAGGTTTTATTCTTGGATATCCTCTATGGCCTTCTATTGAATTCATCAATGAAGATTCTTCACCACAAATGTAAGCACCGGCACCTTTGTGAACATATATTTCACAAGTGAAATCTGTATTAAAAGATCCTTTCATTTTTTTGCCGACAAATCCTGCAGCATATGCTTCATCTAAAGCATTCTGAAATAATTTAATCCATTTGTGATATTCACCACGAATATAAACATAAGCTGTTTTAGCACCGATAGCATAACAAGTAATCAAAATACCTTCGATTAATTGATGAGGATTAAATTCAAAAACTTGTCTGTCTTTAAAAGAACCTGGTTCGCTTTCATCGCCGTTAACACAAAGATATTTAGGTTTATCTGTTGTCTTAGGCATAAAGCTCCATTTTAGTCCGGCTAAAAATGCAGCTCCTCCCCTTCCTCTTAATCCGGATTTTTTAACCTGATCAATAATATCATCAGATGATTGAGAAAGAGCTTTAATAATTGATGTATAACCACCGTTCTCTTTGTAAATATTAATTTTATGCAGATTCTCTATGTCAGGTAAAACAATCTTTTCCATTAATTCTTTGATTTTAAAGATTCAATAATTTCGTTTACTTTTTCTTTTGTTAAATTTTCAATATAATCTTCGTTAACAGCCATCATTGGTGCAGTACCGCAAGAGCCCATACATTCAACTTCTTCTAATGAAAATTTACTGTCTTCAGTTACTCCCCAATTTTCTAGGCCAAGATTTTCTTTTACTTGATTGTAAATATCATAACCGCCTCTAAGCATACAAGAAACATTTGTACAAACTTGAAGATGATTTTTACCAACGGGTTTTTTATAGAACATAGTATAAAATGTAACAACACCAAAAACTTCTTCTTCAGTAATTTCAAGCTCTGATGCTACTGTCGTCATCACTTCTTTTGATATCCATCCGTTTTGATCCTGTCCCAAATAAAGTACAGGCATAATTGCAGCTTTTTTTGTTGGATATTTTTTTAGGATATCTTTAATCTTATCTAAATTATCTTGTGAAAACCTGAATTCCATATTTTTTAGTTTTTCCTTTTAACCTGAAACTTGTAACATTCAAACTTGAAACTATTTTCTACTTATCTGCTTCACCCATAATCGGATCAATACTTCCAATAATTGCAACAACATCCGAGATCATATGTCCTTTAATCATATGTGGAATAGATTGTAAATTAATAAACGAAGGTGACCTAATTTTACACCTCCAAGGATGACCTTCACCTTCACTTACTAAATAAAAACCAAGCTCACCTTTAGGATTTTCAATTGCAGAATAGATATCACCTTTTGGAGGATTTATACCAAAATTAACAATCATAAAATCATGAATAAGTTCTTCCATTTTTGAATAAACTTCTGCTTTGTGTGGAAGTACTTTTTTGGGTTGATTCAATATTGTTTCACCCTGTGGCATTTTATCTAAAACTTGAGTAATAATTTTAGCACTTTCTCTTATCTCATCTGCTCTTACAAAATATCTTGCTAAACAATCACCTTCTGTAAAAACAGGTATATTAAAATCTATTTCATTATAAAACAAATATGGTGTTGCTCTTCTTAAATCAAACTCTACACCGGATGCTCTTAAGTTTGGTCCTGTAAATCCAAAATCTATAGCTTGTTGTTTAGTTGCAATGCCAATTCCGTCTAATCTTTCAACAAAAATTTTATTTGAGTTTACAAGTCTTTCACATTCATCTAAATTAGTTTCAATTTTTCCAATAAAATCTTTTACGAGTTTTAATGCTTCTGGCTGAGCATCATTTGCAACACCGCCAATTCTTGTATAGGTATTTGTGAACCTTGCCCCACAAAGTATATCCCAAATATCCATTATTTTTTCTCTTTCTCTCAAAGTCCAGAGAAAAACTGTAAGTGCTCCAACATCCATGGCAAGAGAACCAATTGCAACAAGATGCGATGCAATTCTTGCAAGTTCAGCAACCATCATTCTTATGTATTGTGCTCTTGGAGGTGCTTCAATACCAGCAAGTTTTTCAACTGCTAAAGCCCATGCAACATTGTTAGACATTGGGGAAATGTAATCAAGCCTGTCTGTGTGAGGTATAAACTCATAGTAAGTCATATTCTCAGCAAGTTTTTCATATCCTCTGTGTAAGTAACCAAGATCAGGTACACAGGCAACTATTGTTTCACCATCTAATCTTAAAAGAAGTCTAAGCACACCATGTGTTGCAGGATGCTGTGGACCCATATTAAGTATCATTTCATTTTCAAGAGCTTCATCAATAGTAATGTTTGATTCAGCATCCATCAATGCTTGGAGTATTTTAGGACTTACATCTTTTTCTGTTAATTTTTCCATATCAAATTATTTTTTTGGAAGAGGTAAAGAACCAGGTATACCCATTAATGGAAAATCTTTTCTTAAAGGATGATGTTCAAATTCTTCCGGCATATATATTCTTCTTAAGTCCGAATGATTATTAAAACTGATTCCGAACATATCGTAGACTTCCCTTTCCTGCCAATTAGTAGTTTTCCAAACAGAAGTCACTGAATCAATATTACAATCTTTTTCATCAACATCTGCTTTAATTCTTAGTCTGAATTTATGTTTGAATGAAAAAATATGATAAACAACAGTAAATCTGTTTTTCGTTTTTGCCCAGTCAATTGCAGTAACATCTTCACATAATTGAAATTCAAATTCTTTATCTTCTTTTAAATAAGTACAGATTTTAACAATACTTTTTTTATCAACATTCACAGATAAATCACCCATATAAATAGATGAACTGATAAATGCTTCCGAAAAATTTTCTTTTAATTTACTGACGATGAGTTCTTGCATTTCCATAGTATCAATTATTTTGTATCACAGGTAGTTCAGGTAAAGGAATATTCTGAAAATCTCTTCCTTTTGTTTTGCCAATCTTATTTTGAATTTCAATTAATGCATGAAGTAAGTTATCAGGTCTGGGTGGACATCCGGCAAGATAAACATCAACAGGTAAAAATTGGTCAATACCCTGCACAACTGAATAAGATCTGTAAATTCCTCCGGTTGATGTACAAGCCCCCATTGCAATTACCCATTTTGGATCAGGCATTTGGTCATATATCTTTTTTACA
>PFVA01000097.1:0-596 GCA_002790365.1 Ignavibacteriales bacterium CG_4_9_14_3_um_filter_30_11 | reverse complement strand
ATTGACGAGGAGTAAAACGCATAACTTCAGATCCAAATCTTGCAATATCATACTTGGGATCTGCGGCAGCCATCATTTCAATTGCACAGCAGGAAATTCCCATTGGCATCGGCCAAACAGAGTTTTTTCTTGACCATGCAATTACAGCATCTATAGTTGTTGTTATAAATCCATCAGATTTTAATTGAGCTTCTAATCCCATTTAAAACCACCTTTTTTGTATACATATAAGTAACCAAGTTCTAACACAATAAGAAAAACTAACATAGAAAGAAAGACAGAAATTCCGTGCTCAGCATATAATCCTTTAAATTTAACAGCCCAGGGGTAAACAAAAATCACTTCCAAATCAAAAATTATAAATAACATTGCAACCAAATAATATTTAACAGACATTCTTTCTCTAACACTTCCAACGGGTTTCATTCCGCTTTCGTAAGTAGAAAGTTTACTCTTATTTGGTCTCTGGGGTCCAAAAATTTTAGATGTGGAGACTGTAACAACTGCAAAAATTATTGCGATTGTGAGGACTATAAAAATGGGTATATATTCTAAAATCATAGGTTAAAATATCAATTTTTGCTCATCAAACTTAT
>PFVA01000220.1 GCA_002790365.1 Ignavibacteriales bacterium CG_4_9_14_3_um_filter_30_11 | reverse complement strand
TAAGGCACTACCCCCTCAAGATAGCGTGTATACCAATTTCACCACTTCCGCAAAAGTTATGGTAAAAATATAATGCTTAGATTAAAAATGCAAGGTAATTCTAATACTAAATATATTTATTTGAAAATAGATAATAATATTTATGGAAACATACCATTAGACTTTTTTCTCATTTTAAAGAGCATTCCCTTAATATCTTCTCTAAATTTCATCTCAAATATTAAAAATTTAGTAATTTGTTCTTCGGTTAAAATATCTCTTAAAGAATTTATGAATTCAGATCTGGTTGAAGTTACTTTTTCACCTAAGGCTAAATAAGAATTAATGTTTTTATTTAGCTCGGCTTTTTTATCCTTATCATTTATCAATTCATTCATTTTATCTAAAATATTATCGGCTTCTTTTTTTAGTCCTTCCATTTTCTTTCTATGTTCATTCAATCTTGCGAAAAATCTTAATGTGGTTTCTTCATCCAGATTGAGAACTTCAATTAGTTTTAATTTTTCAAGTTGTTCAAATTTATTCATCTGATCTTTATGAATTTTCATCTTGTTCTGAGCAATTAATGATGGAATAAAAAGAACTATTATTATAAATATTAATTTTTTCATATGAATACCTAAAAATATTTTTTATTTAAAATTTTATTGTAAATTTCTTCTGCTTCAACATTGCTGATCTGAATTGTTATATTTTTATAATCAAGAGAATTATCAATTACATTCAGTGCTTCTTTACTGCTTAATAAATTTAATTCATCAGAAAGCATATTTGTGACCAATGAATCTAAAGTGGAATAATCAGCAATTGAAAATTCACTTAATTTGGGCTCAGCATATTCTATGGCATTATTAAAATCATTTTCATTCCAATTTTTTACTATTTCATTTAAGTTTAGACTATTACTTGGACTTAATATCAAATAAAAAATAATTATAGCTGCCAATGAATTTGCAAAACTAAATGCAAAAATTTTCTTACTCTTCTTTTTAGTTTCTAATCTATTTCTAAATTCCGAAACTATCCCGTTGAAATATGTTTTATCAAACTCTATTTCTTTCTCATTATTAAACTTACTATTTAATAATTTATATTTTTCAAATTCTTTTTTTAATTCCGGTAATTTAATTAGATCATCCTCAAATTTTAACTTTTCATTTTTATCTAATACATTATCTAAATATTTGAATATCCTTTTATCCACCATTTCCCTCGCCCATTAAATCTAATATTTTTTTATAAGCATGAAAATAATTTGCTTTTAATCCACCAACAGATGTGCCGGTAATTTCTGATATTTCTTCGTAACTCATCTCATCAAAATTCCTTAGAATAAAAATTTCTCTCTGCTTAACAGGTAATTGCTGCAATACTTTATCAAGTTTTTCCAATTTTTCCCTAGCTTCAATATTATTTATTATTGAATTATCTATATCTGCATTGAATGAACTATCTGCATCAGCAAAAAAGCTTTCTTTTAACTTTCTTCTATTTATAAAATTCAAACTTCTGGTTGTAGTAATTTTATAAATCCAAGTATAAAGTGAAGACCTTTGCTCAAAATTTTTAATACTTTTATAAAGAACCATTAACACCTCCTGAACAACTTCATCTGCATCAAAATGGTTGCCTGTCATACGCCGTGCGTGCCAGTAAATTTTATGCTGATATTTAAACACAATTTTATTAAAAGCGCTTTCATCGCCATTAGTAAAACTCTTTACAAGATCAAAATCATTATTACTATCGTGCATTATACTATATTCTGTGATTGTTGGACATTTATTGTGTTGAAAAGGTTTAAGCTAAAAATCTCTTTAAACCAAAATAAAACATTTAATGTCAAACTTAAAAAGTAAAGATCACAAACCAAAAGGAGAAAGTAAAATGAAGACTAAAATAATCCCTGTTATATTAATATCTATGTTAGCAATGATTTTTGCAATTAATATTAATGCCCAGCCTCCAAAAGGTGACAAAGATAAAAAGACACCAATGATGATGGGAAAAATTTTCGACAAACTCAACCTGACCGATGTACAAAAGGATAAGATAGCAAAGCTGAAGACAGATTTCCAAAAGAAAATGATTGACCTGAAGTCAAATCTACAGAAAGATATGGTTGACTTAAAAGCTTTGCGCAATAAAGATGATGTTACAAGAGGTGAAGTAATTGCATCTGTTGAAAAAGTAAACAAAGTAAAAAATGAGATCGCTCTTGCCCTTGCCAATCATTTGATGGATGTCCGTGAAATTTTAACCCCTGAACAGAGGAAAATGGTGAAAGATCATTTCCCGGGTATGATGGACGGAATGAGAAAACACAAAATGATGGAAAGATTTGGCGGAAGAAGGTAAAATAAGCGTATCATTAATTAAAAAAGTCCCGCTCTTAGCGGGACTTTTTTAATATTGGAAATCCCTGAATAGAAAATTTTTAGAATCTACTTCATAAATACAAGTTTTTTAACCTGAGTAAAATTTTCTGATGTTAATCGATAAAAATATATTCCTGATGTTAAATTACTTGCGTTAAAATCCACCGAGTAGCTGCCTACACTCTTAAATTCACTAACTAGTATTTTTACTTCTCTGCCAGTGACATCGTAAATATTTAATGTTAAAAAGAATTCTATAGGCATATCATATTTTATAACAGTAAAAGTGCTGAAAATGTATGGTAGCCTTTAGTATAGTGACCTTAAAAGGAAGTCATAATGAATATTTCAGATTATTAAAATTAATTGCACATACAAAAGCAATATTAAATTTAACTCCTTAAAATTTCAATAACTTTTTCTATAACTTCATTTGTTTTTACTGTATTCAAAAATCCAACTTTATATAAGATAATATTACTGTCCGCTGTGAATAGTCGATTTGGTCTGATGTTACTTGTTTGTCTTAGACCACCCTCCATAAAATGCGTATCTTCAATTACAACGGCATAGGGGTCTTTAATCATTTTACTTGTTATTTGGCTTAAAATAATATCATCTCCATTAAGGGAAGCAAGAACAAATGCTGGTCGTCGCTTTGCAAGGGTTAGATCAGAAAATGGGAATGGGACAACAACCACATCCCATTTTACAAATTTTGCCATGCTATATCTTCCTCAGGAAGCAGCCAATCTTTTTTGAGAGATGACTCGCTAGTTATAAGAGCCTCGATCCGTTCAGAAGTTATCTTTGTTTTCAAATACCTTAAGAAATCCAGTACTTCATCAAGAAGAATATCAGGTACCTGTTCAATTTCCTGTAACACTAATTCTTTTTTATCCATACTTAATCCCTTCTGTTAAATTGAAATATATTAGAAATTTTGATCATTTGCAATTTCATTGTTGCATTTACAAAACAGAAAATCTATTATTAACTCATTTATCACACACAATTTCAAATTATAAAAGCTTATGAGACTCATCCGCCAGCCGACAGATGAGCCTTAAGTTTTAAGAATTATTTCATTAAAAGAAGTTTTTTAGTCTGGACAAAATCTCCTGCCTGCATCTGATAAAAATAAATTCCGCTTGCTAAATTACTTGCGTTAAAATCCACCGAATAACTTCCTGCACTTTTAAATTCATTAACCAGTATTTTTACTTCCCTTCCAAGCATATCATATACATTAAGAGTTACAAAACCTTCTTTAGGTAAACCATATCTGATTATTGTACTTGGATTGAAAGGATTTGGGTAGTTCTGTGCTAAGGTAAATGTGTTGGGCGGTTCGCTCGAAGTAACCTCTAAATAAGTGATAATTTCAGAGAGAGGCCTTCTCCACACCCCGCCGCCAAGAGTCCCGGCAAAGAGATTCGTGCCCGAAACGGCAAGAGAATAGCCAGTGCCACCACCAGACCCATTAGTTTGTTGCCATTGTGCTCTTTGCATCAAAACTAAGAATAAATACCAGGGATAACAACACAAGTAAAAATAATTTTTTCATAACAACTCCTAACTTTATTTTAGTAGCAATATTAAATTAAAGTTCGGCATTGGCTTGCTGCCGTTAACCAGAACGCCTAACTATTTATTTACAACTTAGCACTAAGTACCAGCCTAACTAACGAAAAAAT
>PFVA01000059.1:17477-52029 GCA_002790365.1 Ignavibacteriales bacterium CG_4_9_14_3_um_filter_30_11 | reverse complement strand
TATCAGTATCAAGCAATATTTTAGGTAAATAGTAAATACTTGCCACAAAAATAATTGAAGTGAAAGCAGCACCAGTTAAGAACGGATATTGATAGCCAATATATTCAAAGGCAAATCCACCCCAAAGTGGTCCTAATACTCGAGCAAATGCAGAAAATGATTGATTTATTCCCAAAGTAAATCCCTGATCACTTTCAGTAGTATTTTTGGAAATAAGGCTGAGCATTGTAGGTTGTAAAGCACCTGTACCGAAAGCAAGAATAATTGTAACAATTATTAATCCTGTCATATTACCTGCATATGGTATTAATGTTAATCCAACCATCATTAAAAATGCAGCACCAATAACAATTTTTTTATCATTCAATTTTTTGGTTAGAACTCTTAATAATCCTCCCTGTACAAAAGCAGAAACCAATCCTATTATTCCATACATAATTCCGTTTTGCATATCATTAAAGTGATAAACTTTATAGCCAATAAGTGCAAAAGTGCCATAAATGTTTGCAACTGAAAACACTAGTATAAAAAACATTATTATTAAAAAAGCTATCTTCTTATTTTTGAATAATAATTTAATTGCAGGAATATCTATTAATTTTCTTGCCTTTTTAGTTGTTATATCAGCTACTTCTTTTAATGATTCAGGCAAAAAGAAGATTGTAAATAAAAATGCAATAAAAGAAAAAGCTGCACTTGCAAAACCTGTTACATGATAACCGTACTTTGAAAGAAATCCACCGATCAAAGGACCAAACACAAAACCTAAACCAAATGCAGCACCAATTAAACCCATACCTTTAGATCTGTCTTCTTTGGTAGTTATATCTGCAATATAAGCTTGAGCTACAGCTACACTACTTCCACCTATTCCCGCAACCACTCTTGATATAAGTAAAAGCATGAATGAATTTGTAAAAGCAAAAATTACATAACCAATTGCATTTAAAAATAAACAGCCGATAATTAATGGTCTTCTGCCTACTTTGTCAGAAAGATTGCCTAAAATTGGACCAAAAATAAATTGTGTAAGAGAATATATCGCTAAAACTAAACCAATCGAGAATTCATTTAAGTTTAATTCAATTGTTGAAAAGGTTGGTAGTATAGGAATTAAAATTCCAAAGCCTAAAAGGTCTATAAAGACTGTTAGAAATATTAATGATAATGATGGTCTATTTTTCAATTTATTGTTCTATTTCTCTTACAACTGCATCTCCAAAAACATCAGTTGTTACATGATTATTTTTTGTTAAGTCTCTGGTTAAATACTTACCTTTTTTAAGTACATTACTAATTGCAGTTTGAATTTTTTGAGAAGCTTCAATTTCTCCAATATGATCTAACATAATTGCTGCACCTAATATTTGTGCAGTGGGGTTTGCAATATTTTTTCCAGCAATATCAGGTGCTGAACCGTGAACAGCTTCAAATATACCTACTTTATATCCTATGTTAGCACCTGGTGCTACACCTAAACCGCCGACTAATCCGGATGCAAGATCTGATAAAATATCACCAAAAAGATTAGTAGTAACAATTACATCAAATTGGTGAGGATTCATAACCATTTGCATTGCCATATTATCAATTATCTTATCATTAAAAAATATATCTGGATATTCCGGTGCAATTTCTTCAGCTGCATTTAAGAAAATACCGCCTGTAAATTTCATAATATTTGCTTTGTGTACTGCAGTAACTTTTTTCCTCCCATGCTTTCTTGCATATTCAAATGCATATCTAACTATTCTTTGACAAGCACCTTTTGTTACAATTCCAATAGTCTCTGCAGCAGAATGAGTGTGATCAATATAATGCTCTACACCTGAATAAAATTCTTCCAAATTTTCCCTAACTATTACTAAGTCAAGATGATCTACATGGATAGTTGGCACACCTTTAAAAGAAATTGCAGGTCTTAGATTTACATATAAATCAAATTCTTTTCTAAGGGCAACATTTATACTCCTAAATCCTTTACCAATGGGAGTAGTCAACGGTCCTTTTAAAGCTATTTTATTTCTTTCAATTGAATCTAATAATTCTTGTGGTAGAGGATCGTGATATTTATGAAGTGCTGTCATTCCACCCTCAACAACATCCCAGTCAATATTAACTCCAGTACTTTTAATAACTTTTACAGTTTCTTTAGTAATTTCAGGTCCAATTCCATCGCCAGGAATTAGAGTAAATGTATAACTCAATTTTAGTATTTCTCCTTTTCAAAAGCCAAAAAAAAATTTAGCAGTAAAGATACTAAGATTTAAATTATTTTGATAAAATCTTCGTTGATTTTTCTTTGTAATTATCTTCAGAAAGTACAGTTCTTGTATCAATAAATGATTCGACCATTTCATTATATGTTGAATCATTAAAAAACTGATAAATCGGTGAGGTTAAATAATATTCGTTTGGAACAATGACAAACTCATTTTTATTTTTAGTTTTTCCTCTGAATACATAAGTAGGTACAAAATCAACTAGAGAAGTGGATATTATTCCTGTATTCAAATTCTTTTCAGATTTTAGTTTTAATATTACTCCCCCATTAGAATAACGCCATCTTTGGTTCGATACAAAATTACCTAATGAATAGGCAACAAATACTTTTTGACTATCAGAATGTATATTTTTTATGTTTTGTACAACATGAGGATGTGAACCGATAATTATATTAGCACCATATTTAATGCAAGAATCAACTACTTGTTTCTGAAATTTATTTGGAGTTCTTGAATATTCATCTCCAAAATGAAGATATAAAATTATTAAATCTACTGATTTCTTCCTGGTTAGATAGATATCTTCTTTTATTGTATCAAAATCTATTTTGTTAATCATATAATCATTTTCTTTCGAAAGATAATTACCGTTAGTTCCAAAGGTATAACTCAAAACAGAAACTTTAATCCCATTTATATTAATAATTTTAATTAAATCTCTATCTTTTTCATTTAAAAATGTACCTGAATTGAACAGCCCATATTCTCTTATTTTTTTTATTGTCCTTTCCAATCCATATTGCCCTAAATCTAGTGCGTGATTATTTGCAGTTATAAGCATATCAAACCCTGCATTTTTTAAAGCCGATAAATATTCATCTGGAGTATTAAATAAAGGGTATCCTCTAAATCTAATTGAATCGCCGCCCAAAACTGTTTCTAAATTTCCAATTGTTAAATCTGATTTAGATAAATATTCTTTAACTAAGCTAAAAGTAGGATTAAAATTATAAGTAGAATCTTCTCTTGCATAATTGAATTGAAGAGAATGACACATCAAATCCCCTACAAAAGTAAAAGATGCAGTAGCGGCAGAATCCCCTTTTGTTATATTATAACTTTTTGAATGTATAATTGAAATAAAAAAAAGTGGGAATAATATATATTTGTATAAAAAGATCATCTTAAATAAAAAAAGCTGAACTATCTAGTGATAATTCAGCTTAAAAAAATTAAGCAAGAAAAATATTAGTTACTTGCCTTTCTTTGAGCTTTTAATTCTTGAATACCTTTTCTCATTTCTTGTGCATGTTTTCTTAATTGGCTCAAACCTTTTCTTAAACGAGTACCTGCTGCAGCTTGTTCTTTGACATAGAATTTTTCAAAATCTGATTCCATTTCACGAATAGCTTGCATTAGACTTTCATATTGTTGCATAAAACACCTCTTTTAATAAATTGATAAATAAGTTATTTAGTATTTTCTAATATTATTTCCGCAATATCTTTTACTTGAACTTGTTCATTTTTTTCAAAATGTTTAACTCCATCAGTAACCATCGTCATACAGAATGGACAGGCAGCTGCAATTGTTTCAGCTCCGGTATCTAATGCTTCTTTTGTCCTCTCAATGTTTATTTTCCCACCTTCTTCATCTTCAAGAAACATTCTTCCACCGCCAGCACCACAACAAAATCCACGAGTTTTGTTCCTTTCCATTTCAATATAATCGATTTTATTGACTTTTCCCAATGATTTTCTTGGAGAATCAAAGATATTATTGTATCGCCCTAAATAGCAAGAATCGTGATAAGTTAATTTTTCTTCTTTTTTCTCGCCGTTTTTAGTTAATTCTATTTTTCCTTTACTTAAAAGATCTTCGATCATTTCTGAGTGATGCAGAACTTCAAAATTTCCTCCAAATTGTTTGTATTCATTCTTTAATGAATGAAAACAATGTGGACACGCAGTCACAATTTTTTTAACATTATAACTATTTAATTTTTCAATATTTTCTTGCATCATTGATTGAGCTAAATATTCATTGCCCAATCGTCTTGCTGTATCACCATTACATTTTTCTTCAGTACCTAAAATTCTAAAATCAACATTTCCCTTTTGCATTAGTTTTGCAAAAGCTTTTGTAACTTTTTGATATCTTGCATCATAAGAACCTGCACAACCAACCCAAAATAATATCTCCCCATTTGGGTCTTCAGACATAGTTTTTATGTCCATTCCTTCCGTCCAATTAGCTCTATCAGCAGGATTAAATGCCCAAGGGGTAAAATTAGTTTCTATGCTTTTAAATACATTATTTAAATTTGATGGAAATTGAGATTCACTTAAAACAAGGTTTCTTCTCATATCTACAATTGAATCAACATGTTCTATCATAACTGGACATTCTTGCACACAAGCCATACATGTAGTGCATTGCCATAAATTCAAATCTGGAATATAATCGTGAACAAGCGTTTTATTTTGTACATCTTCATTAGTCAAACCATTTACTAATAACGGAGCTTTATCCTTTGTTCTTTTTCTAATTTGAACAATTATTTCCCTCGGCGAAAGCGATTTACCAACAGTTGCAGCAGGGCATACTGATTCACATCTTCCACATTCGGTACATGAATATCCATCTAATATTTGTTTCCAAGAAAGATGTTCAATATCAGCTACACCAAAATTTTCTAAACTTTCATCTTCAAGATTAATGGGCTTAAGAGTATTTCTAACAGAATATAAATTGGAAAAAAATGTGTTTGGTATTGAAGTTAAAACATGTAAATGTTTTGAATAAGGCAGAACATTCAAAAATCCTAGTACAACTACAATATGCATCCACCAAAATATTTCAAAAAATAAATTAGCTGAGTTAGCATTATCTGCATAAAAAAATGTGCTTAAAAAGTATGAAATTGGTCTAAGTTCATTGGGCTGAAGAACAAAATTATGTTTTGCAATTAGTGCCGTATTTTGTCCGAACATTGAAACACAGACAAGAAAAATAAGTGATAAAATAAAAATAGCATCAAGTTTACCGGCTTTTCCCACTTCTAATCTTGACACTTTTAGAACCACTCTTCTGAATATTGCAAGTAAAACAGAAACAATTACCAGCACACCAAAAATATCTTGAACAAATGTAACCAGACTAAAGAAATACCCGGTTGATTCATAACTAAACGGTGGATAAAAACCCTGTATTAGTGCTTCAATTACTGCAAATAAGAAAAGTAAAAAACCCCAAAAGATAAGTGAGTGAAGTATGCCGGCTATTTTGAATCTAAATAATTTTTTCTGGAATATAGCATATTTAAAAACATTGATAATTCTTATACCAATTGAACCAAATCTGTTATCTGCTTTTTTTGCAACAAGCATATAACAAATTAAATTTCTGGCACTATAAAAGAAAAACCCCATTGACAGAATAAAAACGAGAATGAAAACTATAGATTTAACTTCCATTTTAATCCCCAAAATTAAAAATTAATTAATTGGTGGTAATCTTTTATATTTATTTGAAGTACTTGCAAATATAGAGGCTGCAAGAAATACTTTAACTACCATCCATACTGAAAATATTGAAGCTCCTAAAGTAAGCCCTTCTTTTATATCTCCATTTAAAAATAAACTAAGATAAAGTGAGCCAGAAATAAGAATAAGAATATTTCCCAAAAACATTGATAGGATACTACTTAAATAATTATTGTTTTTTTCAATTAAAAATCCTACTAAGAAAGCTGCAAAAGGAAAAGCTAATAAATAACCTCCTGTAGGTCCAAATATTCTGGCAAATCCAATTAAACCATCAGGTACTTGTGCAAATACTGGTAACCCAATAATACCTAAAAATAAATATAGTATTTGACTTAAAGCACCGTTCCTGGCACCTAAGAATGCACCTGAAAGTAGAACGACTAAAGTTTGTAAAGTAAATGGTACTGGTTTTATAGGAACAGTAATTTGTGCGGCTAATGCAGTAATTATTGAAAAAGAAACTATCCAAAATAATTGTTTTGAGAATGCAACGGATATGTATTCTGCAATTACATTTCTTTTAATATTTTCTGTTGTCATATTTATTTCCTTATTAAATTACTTTTAAAAAATTCTGCCGTTTTATTAAGCAATATATCAAATTTTTGATTACTTCCTTTAAATGGATGTTGAATATTAAAAGTATGGCCCGTTGATTCAATAGGATAAAATTCTGTTAACTTTTTATCTGCCCATTCAAATATATTTTCAGCTTCTTCAAATGGAACTGCTAAATCCTGTTTACCATGTGCAATTAAAAAAGGTTTATTTAAATTCTTTACAGATTTTTTGATATTAAGATTAT
This sequence comes from Ignavibacteriales bacterium CG_4_9_14_3_um_filter_30_11, assembly GCA_002790365.1. Classification (GTDB taxonomy): domain Bacteria; phylum Bacteroidota; class Ignavibacteria; order Ignavibacteriales; family Ignavibacteriaceae. The sequence goes on along the minus strand of PFVA01000059.1, from coordinate 45,451 downwards.
CTTCACCATTTTTTTCAATATCTTCTAATAAAGACACATTTAATTTCATAACCTGGTTAGTTCGTGTATTTAATACCTCAAATACACCCTTCTCTCTCCATCTAACTTTCTGTATTTCAGAATATCTATCTAAATTTGAAACTGAAGCCCAAGTTGCTACTGCATTTACTGAATTGTTTTTACATCCAGTTATAATTGAAATTGCACCACCTCTGCTATGTCCTAATAATCCAATATTTTTATTATTAACATTACAAAAATTGCCATTTAAATAAGCAGAAATAATTTCATTTAATTCATTAAACTCTAGTGAAAAAGTATTATTTGCAAATTTATCAAGTTCTGTAAATTCTGTTAAACTATTACCTACTCCATTGTGAGAAAAATTAAAAGTAATTACAAAGAAACCATTTTCTGATAAATATTTGCCTATATAAGGACCAAATCCCCAATCTTTGAATCCTTTAAACCCATGAACTAAAATAATACAAGGAACTGTACCAGCATTCTCATAACCGTATGTAGTTATTCTAAGTTTTTCTTTCTGTGAGGTGATAAGTACAAAATTTTTACTCATTGCTTTGAAATATGCCGATTATAGACAGAAAAGTCAAGAAATTGTAAATTATGATTAAACAATAAAAGATAAAATATTTTTATAAAAAATTATATGTCTAATTTGAATTTCGTAATTTTATAATTAAAAATTTTATAATTAAAATAAGAACAAATTTATAATATGAATAATTTGCTTGTAATACCATCAATAGATATTAAAGACGGAAAAACTGTTAGAGTTGTTCAGGGAATACCTGAATTAGACTGTCAAGAATATGGAAGTAATCCGGTTGAAATGGCAAGGTTATGGCGTGCGGAAAATGCAAAAATGATACATGTTGTTGATTTTGATGGTGCTTTGGAACACTCACAAAAAAATCTTAACATAATAAAAGAAATGTGTTCATCAGTTGTAATACCTGTACAATTTTCTGGAGGTATTAGAAATTTAGATGATGTAAAAAAAATAATGGATACGGGTATTATCAGATTAGCAATCAGTACAATGGCTTTTGAAAATAAAAAAGATTTAGTAAAAGCATTAGAAATATTCGGACCAAAGAAAATTGTTATTGCTTTAGATATCTTAAAAAAGGAATTAATAATTAAAGGTCGAAAAATAAAAACCGGTATAAACTATTTACAATATGCAAAACAAATGGTAGAATTGGGAATAGAAAGATTTTTAGTAACTGATATTACTAAAAACGGAATGATGTCCGGTCCAAATATAAAACTTTCAAAAGATATTTCAGTTAAAACCAAAACAAAGGTTACACATTCTGGCGGTATAAGAAATAAAGACGAGCTAATGGATTTTAAAAATATAGTTAACTCAGGAGTTGATTCAGTAATTATTGGCCGTTCGCTATATGAAAACAGATTCCCCTGCCAGAAATTATGGCGTGTAGCTGAGAGCCAAAATAAATAAAGGTTAATTATGGAACAAAATGAACAAATAATTCACAGTAGCTTTTGGACAAATTTTTTTACTTCCAAAACTGATGAAACAAATTTAAGAGAAGCATTACAGGCGTTACCAATATTCAAAGAATTGTCTAAAAGAGACTGCTCTTTATTACTAAATATTGTACATAATAGAATTTATGTAGCTGGTGAGTATATATTTTATCAGGGAGACCCTGGATTGGGGATGTATATAATTAGAGAAGGCGAGGTTGAAATTAAAAGAGAAAACCAAGGTAAAAAACATACACTATTAGCTAACTTAAAAAAAGGTGATTTTTTTGGTGAACTTGCTTTGGTTGACGGAGAAAAAAGATCAGCTTCTGCTATTTCTAAAACAGATGCAAAATTAGCCGTAATATTTAAACCTGATCTGGAAGAATTTATTGATAAAATACCAAAAAAAGGTATAAAAATAATGAGAGGTATTTCTAAAATTATAGCTGCAAGACTTAGAAAGCTTAATGCCGATTTAGATCAACAATAAAATAGGAGGTAATTAAAATGGAATTGAATATAAATAAAGTATTAGTTCCGATTGATTTTTCGGACTATTCAAAGGATGCTTTAATTTATTCTATCAATTTTATTAAATGTTTTAAAGCTGAATTAATTCTGATATATGTTATTGAACCTGTAATTTATCCCCCGGATTTTAGTGCCACTCAAATTACTATTCCACCAACAGATAGTGAACTGACAAAAAATGCTGATGATGGGCTCGCCAAGTTAATTAAAAATGAGATCCCATCAGAAATAAAAGCGAGAAAAATAATAAAAACAGGTAAACCGTTTATAGAAATTGTTGAAACTGTTAATGAAGAAAATATTGATCTGATTATTATATCAACTCATGGAAGAACAGGAATTGAAAAAATTCTGTTTGGAAGCACTGCAGAAAAAGTTGTAAGAAAAGCTCCTTGTCCAGTTCTTACTTTAAGAAATCCCCTAAAAGGATTTAACTATCTTGATGAAAAGAAAAATTAAATTGAATTAATTTTTTCTGTTCATTATAAAATCAACAAGAGTTTCCAACGCAATTTTTGAAGGTGAGTCTGAAAATATTTTTAATGCTTCCCTTGCAGTCTCTGAATATTGATTAGCTTTTTCAAGTGCGAATTCAATCCCATTGTTATTCCTAATAAAGTTAATAACTTTTTCTATATCTTCATTGGAACTTCCATTCTTAATAATTTTTCTAATATTCTTTGCATCTGAAATTGAAACTTTGTTAAGGGAATAAATTAAAGGTAGAGTAATTTTCTTTTCTTTAATATCTCCACCAATGGGTTTCCCAATAATGTTACTCTTGCCTGTTAAGTCTAATACATCATCTGTTATTTGAAAAGCCATTCCAATATTTTCTCCAAAAATTTTCATTGCATTTAGATATTCCGGATTTTTAGAAGCACTCAAAGCGCCTATTAAGCAACAAGTTTCAAGTAAAGAAGCTGTTTTATCAGAAATTATTTTAAAATAAGTTTCTTCGTCAATATCTAATTTTCTTGTTTTTTTAATTTGAAGTAATTCTCCCTCCGACATCCTTTTAACTGTATTTGTAATTACTTCTAAAAAATCAAAATCTTTACCGTCAACTGCAATCATCAATCCTTTAGAGAGTAGATAGTCTCCCATAAGTACTGCAATCTTATTTTTAAATACAGCATTTATTGACCAAAAGCCCCTTCTCTTGTCGGCATTATCTACAACATCATCGTGTATTAAAGTTGCTGTGTGAAGAAGTTCTACTAATACCGCTCCTCTATATGATCTTTCAGTTATTCCCCCCGCAACTTTGGATGAAAGTAAAACTAATAGGGGACGAATTTTTTTTCCTTTTTGTCTTAAAATATACTTTGTAATTAAATCAACAATTCCAACTTTGGAATGCATTGCTTCTTTAAAATGCTTATTGAACTCTGAAAGTTCAGAATTAATAGGAAGACTAATTTCTTTTAGTTTTGGTTTAATCATTTCTTTTTTCGAGCAATTTTAGAAATCAATATACTTATTTCATATAATAACAATAAAGGAACTGCCAAAATAACTTGTGAGACTGGATCCGTACCCGGAGTTAAAATTGCAGAAGCAACCAAAATTATTACAATAGCATGTTTCCTATATTTCTTCATGAATGATGGAGTTAAAATCCCAAGTTTAGTTAAGAATAAAGAAACCATAGGTAGTTCAAATACAAACCCTGCTGTTAACATAACACTAAGTATTATTGACATATACTCGTCAATAGCAAAAAAATTTTTAATAGAAGTTGAACCAAATTTGGATGCAAATTTTAAAGCCAATGGTAGCATAACTAAGTAGGCAAAAGCAATTCCAAGAAGAAAACATAAAGAAGAAAATATAACAATCAATGAAATATATTTTCTTTCTTTTTTTCGGAGAGCAGGAGAAATGAATTTCCAAAATTGATAAAAAATATTTGGTATACTTAATATGCAGCCTACAATTATGGCAATTTGCATATACATAAATAACTGACCAAAAGGTTTTAAGTTCTGTAATTCTGAGCCGGAGCTTTTGGCAGGTACAAGTAAAACATAATCAACAAGGTAGTCAATAAATATCCAAGCTATTATTGTTCCCAGAACAATTCCGATTAAGGAATATATTATCCTCCACCTAAATTCTTCCAAATGTTCAAGAAAAGACATTGATTCTTCTTTAGGATCATCATCAATTATTTCACTTAATTCTTTTTCAGACAAATTGGTTATTAATTATTTTTGAATAATGAAAAATGAGAACACATTTCTTTTACATTTTCTTTTATTGAACTTAATACTTGATCGTTTTCATTTCCTTTAATTGCTTGATTAATAAAATCAGCAATGGTTTCCATCTCTTTTTCTTCCATTCCCCTAGTTGTAACAGCAGCTGTACCAACTCTAATTCCACTAGTAACAAATGGACTTCTTTCATCAAAAGGTACCATATTTTTATTAACTGTAATACCAGCTTTACCTAAAGCAATTTCAGCATTTTTACCGGTTATATCTTTATTTGTCAAATCAATTAACATAAGGTGGTTATCTGTTCCCCCAGAAATAATACTAAATCCATATTCATTTAATTTAGAAGCTAATATTTTTGAATTTTTAATTACTTGTTTAGCATAGTAGTTAAAAGATTCATCAAGTATCTCACCAAATGCAACGGCTTTAGCCATAATAATATGCATCAATGGACCACCTTGAATTCCAGGCATTACCTTGCTGTCAATCAACTCAGACATCATCTTTAATCTTCCGCTTTTTGGTGCAGTAACACCCATTTTATTTTCAAAATCTTTTCCAATTAATATTATTCCCCCTCTTGGACCTCTTAGAGTTTTATGTGTAGTTGAAGTAACTACATCACAATAAGGTAAGGGATTATTCAGTAATCCTTTTGCAATTAATCCTGCTGGATGAGCCATATCACAGATTAAATATGCATTAATAGAATCAGCAATTTCTCTAAATTTTTTGTAGTCCCATTCACGAGAATAAGCACTGGCACCCATAACTATTACTTTTGGTTTTTCTTTTTTGGCAATATCAGCAATTACATCATAGTCCAACATTTGAGTTTTTTTATTTAAGGTATAACCAACTGCTTGATAAAGCTGACCTGAAAAGTTTACTGGAGAACCGTGTGTTAAATGTCCACCGTGTGCAAGACTTAAGCCTAAGAACTTATCACCTGGATTTAAAAATACCATTAAAACTGCCATATTAGCTTGTGAGCCGCTATGTGGTTGAACATTTACATATTCTGCATTGAATATTTTTTTTAGTCTTTCTTGAGCAATTTCCTCAGCCATATCAACATATTCACAACCGCCATAATATCTTTTACCAGGATATCCTTCAGCATATTTATTTGTTAATATTGTTCCGGCTGCTTCTAATACATTTTGGCTTACATAATTTTCAGAAGCAATTAATTCTAAGTTTTCTAGCTGTCTTTTAGATTCAAGCTCTAATACTTTGGATATTTCTTTGTCTTTAAGCAATGTTTAACCTTTATCAATTTTTATTAGAAAATTTAACTTATAAAGTTAACTATTTATATTTTTTATATCTACAAAAAGAAGATTCTTATTTAAAACAAAAAAGGTTTCAAATATTAAATTTAAAACCTTTTAATTTATCATCAATTATACTTTTTATTGAGCAGTAACACTTCTTCCTATCCAAGAGAAACTATTACCTGATATATTTATCGTGGACCCTTTTTTATATCCTCTGAAGAAATAGTCCTCATCGGTTGGTAAGGATGACGATAGAGCATTAATTCTATCTCTTGCTTGATCTAGGGTTGGTTCAACACTTAAAGCTTGTCTGTAAGTTTGAACAGCTAATAAATACACAAGCTTGGATTCAAAATCAAATTTTTGTTGTCTTGCACTCATTTCGTATAATAATCCTTCGTAAAAAATTGGTAGCCCCCAGGATTTATCAATATTATATGCTCTTCTATATTCATTTCTAGCACTAGAGAACATCCCTTTGTCCTTATAAATGATTCCTAAATTAAGATGGTTTTCTTTTTTAGTAGGTTCAAGTTTGATTAATGTTTTATATGCGTCTTCAGCTTTATTTATGTCATTAACCTTCTGATATGCTATTGCAAGTTGTGTCCAATAATTAATAGTTTTTGGAGCTTTCAAAACTAAATATTCTAGTCCAACAATTGCCTGATCATATTTACTGGCTCTCTGTGCAATTGTTACAAACTTCCATGCTTTACCTAAATTATCTTTATCCAAATCCCAAGTTTTTTTAGCAAGGTCAACAAGTTCATCAATGTTTTCAACCATAGATTCTAATTGTGAATTCCAAATCGGATTATCTGGTTCCTTTTCACTTAATTGAGTATAAATATCGATGGCTTTTGATTTATAGTCATTAGTGTCTGTTGCATTATTTTTATAATACTGCCCCAGTCTATTAATCCAATATGTAGATATTTGTGGATCGGCTTTAATAGCTTCCTCGTAATAATTTATAACTTTATCATTACTCAAATTAAGCCAGGTTTCAGCTACAAAAGCTCTTCTTTGCAAAAAGAAATTACTTGATGAGTTATTATATTTTAGAGCAAGATCGTACACATACATAATTGTATCTTCAACTTCTTTTTTAATTTCAGGGGTAACTGTTGAAGAATCATGTAGTTGCCATAAAATGTCTTCCATTTTATAATAGATCCATTTACTAAATTTTTCTGGATCAAGGCTTAAAACTTTCCAGCCATAGGGTAGAGCGCTTTTGAAGTCCTTGTTTTTATAATATTCAGAAAAGAGACTGTATTGTTCAAGAATATTAACTGAATCAATTGCTGAATTATTATTAATATTATGTAATGAATACGAATAATTATTATTAGAAAAAACAAATAATAAGACAACAACAATTAAAATAAGTTTAACTATGTTTTTCAAAATTATACCTTCTTATTTATTTATAACTATCTTTCCCTTCTTAAAAACCATAATTCTCCCAAACTCAATCCTAAACTAAATTTAAGTCTATTTTCCTTAATCAAATTAGATTCCGTTGTTCCTCTCATTGAAAACTCTAATCCCAAATCTAATGAATTATTTGGACTTAATGGTAATGATAAACCTGTATTAAAAGCTAACATATCTATACCTTGTCCATTAAATTCGTATTGTGTCTTCTCATAACTTAAACCCAAACGCCAAATCATATGTTCCCTAATATATCCCCCAACATTGTTTTGATTATCGTGTTCGATACCAAAACTAATCCGATAAGAATCTCTTAAATTATTTGATTTAATTTCATTAAATGAATAATCTGTCCATTTTTGAGTTGTATAATCAAATGTAAATAAATACTCTTTATTTATGAAAAAACTCATTCCGGCAAACATTCTAATTGGAATATGCATCTTAACCTTTGAGTCGGATAAAGTATCGATACCAATTGATGTCGACCTAATCAATAAAGTATCTGTATCTAAATCAGAAAAAAGATTAACAGAAAATCCTAATCTAAAATCAGATAAAGTACTTGATGAAAACATTTTGGATATATCTGGACTTATTATTCCAACAGTACTGCCAAATCCGCCTGGTCTTCTCTTGCTATTAAATTCTGACATACGAAAGGAAACATTATTGGTATATTCAAGTCTTGAATAGTAAGTCATACTTCCAAAATAATAATCCATTGTAACACCAAGGCTCAAATCAAATGGAAGTTTTAATGAAGTACCCAAAAATAATTTTGATAAACTTCCGGATCCTTCATAAGTAGTTACAAATGTTTCTGAGGGATCTGAACTTGGGGCAGTTGTTTGAACATTTTTATAATTGACATTTGAAAATGGTAATAATCCCATTGATAAAGTAATTCCATTAGATACGCTTATTGGAAAAGCTAAAGTTACACCATCAAAACCACCGCTACTATAAAATCCACTGTTATTTTTATCAGATAGAAATAAAGAACTATAGTTAGCACCAAATTCAGTTCTTGTTAAATTTATTTTAGTTAAGCTTGCTGGGTTAATAAAATTAAGATGATTTTCACTTAATACAGAAACACCAAGACCTCCAAATCCTAAATTTCTTCCTGAATAGGAGTAAACCATCTCCCCAACTCCAAATCGAGTATAATTGGAACTAGTTTGTGAGAATGCACTCAATTGGATGAGAAGAAATACAATTATTATCTTTACTTTTTTGAAATTCATATTATTTTCTGGTTGTATAAAATATTTCTAGTCTAGGTCTGTCTGCATAAATTGATGTAGTACTTCCTTTGAATACAAAAAGATCAACACCATCAATACCAACACTAGGGGCTAATAAAATACCTTCATTCTTTCCTGTTAACAACCAATTTTGAACAAATGTTGTAATAAGTCCGGAATATGAATCACCATCAGGAAATAAATTTTCTTGAGAAATAGTTGAATCAATTACTTTTGTTGTACTATCAACAATATTACTGACAATAATTGCATCTACAATATTTGTTCCTTTAATTGTTTGCACTGTATCAGTTTTCAAAAAGAGTTTCGCTTTATTTATTATAGCATTTTTAGGGACAGAAGAAATATCAAACCAAATCTTTGAATTTACAATTAAACCTGATTGCAATGCAATGTTTCCTGCACCAACATCAGGTATATTACTTTTAACTACACTTACATCTGCCTCAGGAAAGTAAGTTAAAGTGTCAGTATATACACCTGGTTTATTTATAATTACTATAAGTTCAGGCTGATTTATTGTAGAAGTTGTTTTAGCTTGAAATCCTAAAACTTTTTGTGAACTTGCTTCAGATTTTACATATAACCCTTTATTGGTTTTTTGAGTTGTATCTATTACAGATTGTAACCAAGATTTTATAAGATTTACATCCAGATTAAAAGTTTTAATAGAATCAGTCAAATTTAAAGATGAACTTACATCCGGATTATCAAAAGTAAAATTAGCAAGACTATCCGATGTAAAACCAATAGAAGACCAATCTGAAGTAATATTATGTGCAGTAAGATCAAAGGCAGCAGTACTGTCACCAAATTGATATGTATTTATTAATTTTACTTTTGCTTCAGTAATAACTGTTGCACCGGAGTTAATATCTGTTTTAAGTGAATCAATTAATCCTAATGTGAACTTAATTAAAAATGAAGCTTTCAGAATTCCTTTTTTACCAACCAGTAAATTACTTCCAGCTCCAAGTGGTATAACTGTTTTAAATACTGTGGAAGTTTGAGCAAGTGAATCTTTTGTTGAATTCAGTGTATCTAGTACAATGAAATCTGAATTTAATATATCAACACCAAAAGTTTTAGGTTCATCACTACAGGATGGTATTTGAATACAGACAATTATTGCAAAGAGAAGTAAGAATATTTTTTTAATCAATTATGATGCTCCAAAAAAATCATTTTTAATAAATTTACAAGAGTCTAAAATATTTTGAGCAACAAAGCTTGGTAAATTATTTTGCAATTTCAAGGCTTTTAAAGATTTTTTGCCATTTCCGGTTTTTACCAAAATCGTTTTTAACTCAGCATTTTTCCCGCACTCAATATCATAAGTCATATCCCCAATAAAATAAGATTTAGTTAAATCAATATTATGTTCTTTTGCTGCTTTATATACCATTATTGCAGAAGGTTTTCTGCATTTACATTCTTCTTCATTACTAAAATCCGGGTGAAAAGGACAAAAATAAAACTCGTCGATCTGAACATTAAAATGAAATAGCAATTCATTTATTTTTTTGTTAATACTTTTAACAATATTATGAGTCAATAATCCTCTTGCAATACCGGATTGATTTGAAATAACAATTAACTTAAAATTATATTCATTTTTTAATATTGAAAGTCCCTGTCCTGCACCGGGTAACAGAAAAACTTTATTAATTTCACCAAGATACCCAGGATCTTCATTGATAGTTCCATCTCTATCTAAAAATATTGCACAGTTAGGCATTAATTGTTATTAAGAATTATTTTATAAAGGTCTACATATTGTTTTGCTGAAGATTTCCAACTGAAATCTGATTTCATTCCTGTCTTCATTATTTTTTGCCATGCTTCTTTATTTTTATAAATCTTTAAAGCTCTCTTAATTTCTTTAAGCATTTCTTTTGAATCATAATTTTTGAACATAAAACCATTTCCTGTATCTTTTTTCTCATCATAATTCACAACTGTATCTGCAAGTCCACCGATTTCTCTAACAATAGGCACTGTTCCATAAACTAAACTATACATCTGGTTTAATCCACAAGGTTCATATTGAGAAGGCATTAAAAACATATCAGAACCACTTTCAATAATGTGAGCTAATTCATCATTGAATCCTAAATAACATGCAAATTTCTTTGAATATTTAGATGACATTTTATTAAAGAATGTATGATATTTTTGATCACCGATACCAAGCAATACCATTTGAATATCTAATTTCATCAGGTCTGTAAAAACATCTTTTATCAGATCAAATCCTTTTGAGTCAAACATTCTTGCAATAATACCAATTATAGGTGTATTTATGCTTGCCTTGAGATTAAACTTCTCAGCTAATTCTTCTTTATTTAAATATTTAGCTTGCAAATTTTTTACAGAATATTTTTTCTTTATATGTTTGTCTTTTTCAGGATTCCAAACTTTATAATCTATCCCATTAACAATACCGTAAAGATCTTTTTTCCTCTTTGAAAGGATATCTTTTAGTCCTGCTCCTATATCATTATCAGTCCTAATTTCTTCGGCATAAGTTTTACTTACTGTATTAATAACATCAGCATAAAGCAAGCCACTTTTCATTAGATTAACTTTTCCATTTTTCAATATTCCATTATCATTGTTCAAATTCTCATCAAGTCCTAAATTCTTAAATGATGAAGTTTTGAACTCACCTTGATAAGCTAAATTATGAATTGTAAATAGAGTTTTAAATTTTGAGAATAATGGATCATTTTTATAAGATGTTTTTAGATAAGCAGGAATAAGTCCAGTCTGCCAATCATTGCAATGGATTATATCTGGTTCCCAACCAAGTTTACTTATTAGTTCAAAAACTGATTTTGAAAGTAAAGTAAATCTTTCATCATTATCCGGATAATCTTTTCCAGTAAGTGGATCTGCATATAAACTACTTCTACTTTTAAAGTATTTTTCATTATCAAGAAAATAAATTTGTACTCTTACTCTTTGTCCGGGAAGGAAACAAGATTTTAAAGAGAAAGTAACATCCTTATCGCCTATTTTTATTTGAATATCTTTAAGTCTAACTACTTCATGTATTTTATATTTCCTATCATCAACAATACCATACTTGGGCACTACAATTCTTACCTCGTGACCCAGTTCAGCTAACATTTGAGGAAGTGCTGATGAAACATCTGCAAGACCACCTGTTTTTATAAATGGAACTACTTCTGAAGTGACAAATAATATTTTATATTTTTTTGCAGCCATATTCTCTTTAATTTTTTTTGGTTGAATATGTTAATTTACAAAATAATTGTAACTTTCTCAAAAAATTGTTTGGTTTATATTTCCTTTTAAGTATATTAAATGTTCGTGTATTTATTGTTGATTTTACCACTCTTTTGATAATTAAAATCCTTTCATTTGGACACTTATTTATATTTTAATATTTTTTAAACAGTTTTTATAATAATTTTAAAATTATATGCACAAAGTCATTAAGTATTTATTGATTATCATTTTACCATTTTTGATAATTTCTTGCGGATCTTCACCTTCAACAACTAATGATGACAATAATAAAAAAAATGATACAAACAAAAAGTTAACTTTTGAAGATATTAATGAGGATTTTATTATTACTCCATACAGGACAAAAATTACTGTAAATCCAAAATCCACTTCAAATATAATTTCATATCTTAATGTTTGGTATGGTTATCCCAAAAATCATTTAGTTGATACGACAATTTCTCAAGATAATTCAAATGGATTTAGAGTACAGATTTTATCTACTGATAATCTAGAACAAGCTAGAAATATGCAAAATAGAGTGTTACCTAAAATAAGTCAGAAAAATGCTTATATATTATTTGACCCTCCATTCTATAAACTTCAAATTGGTGATTTTACTTTTCTTCCTTTGGCAGAAAATTTAGAATTCAAATTAAAACAACTAGGCTATGAAGATGCAAGAGTTGTAAGAGAGAAAATAAACTTACATCGATAAACCGGAATTTTTATTTAATGAATTTGCTTTTACAAAATCCCGAACAAATTATAACAGTAAATACAAATCGTATTGGATATAAACGAGGCAGTGAACTAAATAATATTGAGGTACTGACTGACCATTCTATTCTTATTGAAAATGATACAATTATAGATTTTATCCCCAACCACTCTACTTCCAAAATTAAAATTGATAAAATAGTTTATTGTAAAAATAATATAGTTCTACCCGGCATTGTTGAATGTCATACACACCTTGTTTTTTCTGGTTCCCGTGCAGATGAATTCAGACAAAAATTAAATGGAGCTACTTACGAAGAAATTGCAAAAAAAGGTGGTGGAATAAATTCGACAGTCAATTCCGTAAGAGAAACTTCTTTTGGTAAATTATTAAAAATTGCGTCTAAAAGAGTACAACATTTTATTGAGCAAGGAGTAACAACATTAGAAATTAAAAGTGGTTATGGTCTTGATTTTGAAAATGAGATTAAGATTTTAAAAGTAATTCGTCAATTAGATAAAAATTTTCCTATTACAATTTTACCAACATTTTTAGGTGCTCATTCAATACCCAAAGAATTTACTTTTAATAGAAATGTATATATTGATATTATTTTAAAAGAATTACTACCATTTATAAAAAAAGAGAACCTTGCAACATTTTGTGATGCTTTTTGTGAATCAACGGCTTTTACAAAAGATGAAGTAAATTTGATTTTTAACAAAGCCAATGATTTGGGATTGAGATGTAAACTTCACACAGATCAATTTAACAGTATTGGAGGAATTGATATTGCTATAAAAAATAATGCACTCAGTATAGATCATTTAGAAATTATACCAAACAATGAAATACCTAAACTTTCAGAATTGGAAATGGTTTGTGTCTTACTTCCTGGTGTTTCATATTTTCTTAATCATAAATATGCGCCGGCAAAAGAATTGATTGAAAAAAACGCTATTATTGCCTTAGCAACAGATTTTAATCCAGGCTCTTCTAATATTAAAAATATCAGTTTAATAATGAGTTTGGCTGCTTTAAAATTAGGAATGAGTATTGAACAAATTATTTCTGCTTATACTATAAACTCAGCAAAAGCATTAGGAATCAGTAAAGAGGTAGGGAGTTTAGAAATAGGCAAAAAAGCTGACCTTTCAATATTTGAGACAGAAAATTACTCTGATTTGATTTATCAAACAGGTGAAAACTTAAATGTTAAAACAATTAAAAATGGGAAATTGATCTATGATAAAAATGGAGTAACAGAATGAAAATAATAGAATGTGTCCCAAATTTTAGTGAAGGGAAAAAAGCTGAAACTTTTGAAGCAATAAAAGATTCAATTAATAAAACCAGTGGTGTTAAATTATTAAATTTAGAGCCTGATGGTGATTATAATAGAGTTGTTGTCACTTTAGCCGGAGATGAAAAAAGTATAATTGAAGGCGCCTTAAATGCTTGTAAAGCTGCAGCTAAAAATATTGATATGAGAAATCATAAAGGTGAACATCCAAGGTTAGGTGCAATTGATGTTGTCCCTTTTATACCAATTAAAGATGTAACAACTGAAGAATGTGTAAAAATATCTGAAGAATTTGGGAAAAGAGTTGCTGAAGAATTAAATCTTCCTGTGTATTTATATGAAGCTTCAGCAAGAAAACCTGAAAGAAGAAATCTATCAAATATACGCCAAGGTGAATACGAAGGACTTGAAGAAAAATTAAAGGACCCAATGTGGGAACCGGATTTTGGTGAAGCTGTTTTTAACCCAAAGCTTGGAGCATTGGTTACAGGCAGCAGATTCTTTCTAATTGCCTACAATGTAAATATAGATTCTAATGATCTAAAATATTCTAAAGAAATTGCTGAAACTTTAAGAGAATCCGGTAAACCGAAAAGAGATGATGATGGAAAAATAGTTAAAGTTGAAGGTAAAACAGTTCGAATTCCAGGTAGACTAAAAGAGTTAAAAGGTATGGGTGTTGCTTTAGAGAAACATAATATTACTCAGGTCTCAATGAATTTAACCAACTACAAAATTACACCAATGCATGTAGCTTTTGAAGAAGTAAAAAAAGAAGCTGAAAAAATGGGAGTTAAAGTAAAAGGAAGTGAAGTTGTTGGGCTTGTTCCATTGGAAGCGATACTTTCAGCAGGTAAGTTTTATGCAAACAATGAAAACATAAATGAAGATCAATTTGTAGATTTGGCTATTGATAATCTTGGTCTAAATAGTGTAACTCCGTTTAAAAAAGAAAATAAAATTATTGAATATATGATTTAGCAATTATCAATGTACAATTAACAACTAATAAGAGAATAATAATGAATTACAACCAAACATTAAATGAATATTTAGAATCATTATCTTCAAAATCACCAACACCAGGCGGAGGGAATGTTTCTGCTTTTTGTGGAACCTTGGCATCTAGTCTTGCTATTATGGTTTGCAATCTTACCATTGGTAAAAAGAAATATTTTGAAGTGGAATCTGAAATGATTGAATTAAAAAATCAATTAGAAAAAATTAAAAACAAATTTTCTGATTTAGCAGATAAAGACAACGAAGCATTTGATAAAGTTATGGATGCATTCAAATTACCTAAAGAAACTGAAGATGAAAAAGATATAAGAAGTAAAAAAATTGATGAAGTTACTTTTGGTGCAGCAGAAATTCCGACAGAAGTTATCAATACATGCAGATTAATTTTACCATTTATAAAAACAGTTGCAGAAAAAGGTAATCAAAATTCATTTTCGGATGTTGGAGTTGCCACAGCACTTATAAATGCTGCTAATCAAGGAGCTTTCTTAAATGTGCTTATCAATTGTACTTCCCTATCTAATCAAACTATTGGAAATGAATACTTAAAAAGAATAGAGATCATTTTTGAGGAAGTTAAGAACTCTTGTGATGAAATTACTGGATCCATAAATAATAAATTAAGAAGTTAATTCAATTTTTAGGTTCTAATATTATATCAGTTTGCATCCAACGGGGTTTCAACTCTAGCACTGAATTTAAATAAATAAACTGTTCTGCGGATTTATAAGGAAGGAAACTACCAAAAGTATACTCTTCATTTTTGTCACTATCAATAAAACACCATAAATTATATTTTCCAGCTAATACTCTATTAAAAACAAATTTTTTGTTATTGCTTAAAAGCTGTTTATATAATTTATTATAACCAACACCTTCTATAATTATATAAATGGGAAAATCAGTTTCAATGTTTTTAACCTCGCCTGTTATGCCTGAAAAGTTTAGCCCATTCATTGTTGTAAAATTATATACATAATTTGAGTCAGCTGCCGTGCCATTTTGATTTTTAAATTTGTTCAAATCTAGAATTACTTTATAATCTTTCACTGGTAAAAGATCATTGGAAGGAATTATCTTAAATGAAGCATTATCCGAATATTTCATTTTAAATGGGATGTTTAGATTTTCAGAGTTAACAAATTTAATTCCTTCTTTAGCTAAAGTCGTGTCAAAATAATCTGAGAAATAAAATTTAAATTCCTGTCCGGAAAAATCTGAGTTATCATTTCCATTTGGAGGTTCAACAGAAACTAATTTTGGTTTTGTAGTATCTGTTCTGTTACTGTAAATCAGATTGACAGCATCTTCAGTCGTTATATTCCCTTTTTGATCTTCAATATTTTTTGCAATAAAAAATAGATTTGAATTGCCATCTATTTTATTTTCATTTATCAGAACTATTTTATTCTTAGAATCTTTTGCATATATACTTTTAAGTAACAGCTCCTCATTTAGAGTAGAATCAATTATATAAAAATTCTCAGATTTTATGGATGACGGCGAAAGAGCTTCAGTAAATTCTACTAGCAAATGATGTTCGTCTGTCATAATAGCTTTCAATAATCTTGGCGGATCTTTATCAAAATTTATTAGTTTAAAATTCATATTATTTACAGTAGTGTCATTTTTATCGAAATAGATTTCAGATGAACTTATTCCTATGTCATCTTGTTTGGGCTGAAATAAAAAATCTTTGAATTTATCTCTTACTGCAAATAATCTAAAAATCCCTTTTGTAATTCCTTCTAATTTGTATGAACCGTCATTTCCTGTTTGAGTTACATAATAGGGTTTAATTTTTTCTGGATCAATTTCATTATCAGTAATTTTGTAAGCAAAAATCATTACACCGGATGGATTAGAATCATAAACTTTTCCTGTAATTGACCTTTTATCAATTTCATTTCCTGTAGAAAAAGTTAATGTAAAAGATTGTGCCATTTTATTTCTGTTATGTACATCAGCTGCATCTGTTCCTATAGTAACTACATAAGTTGTTTTGGTTTTTAATTTTTCAGGGAATTCAATTGAAACATTTGTTCCACTCCAGTTATATTTTAATTCTCCATTTATTTGTGGAGAAATAAATACAGCATCTTTAAAAGAATTTTTATCTACATATTCTGAAAAATCAAAACTAATAAAATCATCATTAAAGTTTATTGAACCGTTTGCAGGATAAAATTCCTCAATTTTTGGCGGAGTAGTATCAACCTCTCCACCTCCCGGTGGGAGTTGATTTGCACATCCTGAAATCAAAAGCAAGCTAATAAATGGGATTAAGATTTTTACTTTTGTTTTCGTTTTTGTTCTTTCAACCATCTTCTAAATTTATTTACATTATTCAAATGCTGATTATAATTTGTTGCAAAATTATGCTGCCCTTCGCCATTTGCAACAAAGTATAAATATTTTGTTTTCTCTGGATAAAGTACTGAAAGTATTGCTGTTTTCCCTGGATTATTTATAGGACCCGGTGGTAAACCTGCATAAAGATATGTATTGTAAGGAGATTTAATTTTTAGATCATCAAATAATAATCTTTTCCAGCCGTTAGTTTGCAAATATTGTATAGTTGGGTCAGCTTGAAGTTTCATTCCAATTCTAAGCCTGTTAAAATAAACACTAGCTATACTAGGCATTTCTTCTTTATAATTTGTTTCTCCTTTTACAATTGATGCTAAAGTAACAATTTCTTCAAAAGAATAACCCGTTTTAATGGTCTGCTCCCAAAGGGAATCATTCATAAATTTATTGAAGGAATTATAAAGAGATTTTATTATCTCTTTTGCGCTACTCCTTTCATAAAATTCATATTTACCTGGCATTAAGAATCCTTCAAATGTATTTCTTTTTAAGCCCAGGCTATGTACAAACTGTTTATCTTGGCTTAAATTTACAAATGATGTTGAATCCATAAATATTTTATTTTTAAGTACATATGCCATCCACTTTATCGATAATCCATCTCTTAAGCTCACTTCTCTTAAAAAATCTGCATTACCATTTGTGAATAAATCAACAAGGTCTAAATAACTTAATCCGTTAGGTATATGAAACCGCGCTGCTCTTAAATTATTCTGCGCTATGTAAATATATGAAGCTAAATACATATGTCTTTTGCTTGGAATAATACCTTCATCATATAATCTGTCAATTATACTACTCAAAGGTTCACCTTTTTTAATTTCAAATGTGAGTGGAGAGTTTTTGCTATAATAATTTGGAGTGAAAAGTATTAGGTAAAGTGTCATCCAAATGATTAGGAAAACACTAGTCACAATAACTACTTCTTTTTTATTAAATAAAGTAATTAGTTTTTCTAAATATTTATTAAAAATTTTACTGACCAATATTATTTTTCCGTAGTATCATTTTTTTGAACTGCTCTAGATTCATCTAATATTCTTTCATAAATGCGTTTCAATGCAGATTCATTTAATGGCTTTTCAATAAATTTATTTATCTTTTTACTAATTTCTCTTTCTCTTTCCGGGCTGTAAGTAGGAAGATTTAAAGATCTTTTAACTCTACCAACCATAAGTGAGTATCCGGTTCTCTCACTCAATAATTTTGTCAATTTTTCATCTAAAATATCCATTTCTTTTCTAAGTCTAAAAAGAAGTTCTTCCTTCTCATCTTTATTTAATAAAGTTAGATCTTTTAATAAAATTTTATATTCTTTGTCATTCATTAATCATATTTAATAATTTAGACGGTTAAAAATATTAGGATTATAATGCAATTTATAAATTTCTTATAAAAAATAATTAAAAATTCATGATTTAAATTCATCTTTTTTAAGGTAAGGAAAAGGTTTACTATTTAAGTCATACCTTTTACCTTCGTTAAACAATGTCATTCCCCTATAGGCGATCATTGCTGCATTATCTCCGCAATATTCTAATTTTGGGATTATTGATTTTAGCTTATATTTCTCTCCCAAATTTATAACTGCTTTTCTTAAATTTATATTTGCTGCAACACCACCAACTAAAGAAATTGAATTTACCTCATATTCTTTCAAAGCTTTTTCTGTATTCTTAATTAGTGCACTTGTAATTGCATTTTGAAAAGCAAAGGCAATATTATTTTTCAAATTTTCATCGACAGATTTTTTTTGAATAAACCGTAACACTGAAGTTTTAACACCACTAAAAGAAAAATCATATTCTCCTTTTAAAACCGCAATCGGAAATGTAATGTCTGTCCATTTTGTTTTAGAAGCTAGAACCTGAATATTTGCTCCACCAGGGTAATCTAATGAAAGCATTTTTGCGACTTTATCAAATGCTTCCCCTGCTGCATCATCTATAGTTGAGCCTAATTTTATTATTTCAGTAAAACTATTAACCAATAAAAGTAAAGTGTGCCCTCCTGAGACAACTAAAGCTAAATAAGGAAAATCTGGTTTTTCTTCCATTAAAAATCCGGAAAAAATATGACCTTCAATATGATTCACTGGAATAAACGGTTTTTCTAGTGAAAGTGATAAACCTTTTGCAAAAGTAAATCCGACAAGCAATGCACCAATTAGGCCAGGACCGGCTGTTGCACAGATAAGATCTATATCTTGTAATTTTAATTTAGATTCTTTTAAAGCTTTTTTTACTAGTGGGGAAATTATTTGTAGATGTGCACGGCTTGAAAGTTCAGGTACAACACCACCATATTCTTTATGAAAGTCTTGTGAAGAAATTAAATTTGATAGAATTTTATTATTGGATAATATAGCGATTGAAGTTTCATCGCATGAACTTTCTATTCCTAATACATTCATTATTTAAACGAAAATAAATTCTTAAAAATATAACCGGCAATTGCTGGGTTTTCTTTTAGTCTTCTAATAGAATATTTATACCAATGAACTCCATAAGGAACATAAATTCTTATTTTATATCCGTCTTTTAAAATCTTATCTCTTAAATCTTCTCTTACACCTAATAACATTTGAAATTCAAATTTATCTTCACCTAATTTATATTTATCAATTAATTTATAAGCTTCATCTATAAGATATTCATCGTGTGTAGCTATGCCAACATAATTACCTGATTTTATCATTTCCTCCAGAAGTGTCAAATAATTATTTCTAATAATATCTTTTTCTTTATATGCAATTTCAGAAGGCTCAACATAAATTCCCTTACACAATCTATAATTTGTATTAATTTTATTCAGTTCTTTCACATCACCTAAACTTCTTTTTAAATAAGATTGGATAACAATCCCAACAGAATCTTGATTATATTTTTCTCTTAATTTTTTTAATAAATCTATAGTCAAAGTTGTATAAGGTGAATCTTCCATATCCAAACGAAGGAAATTATTTACCTTTACCAATTTTCCTACTAATTCAGAAATTTGCTCGTAGGCAAAATCACTATCAATGCTCAATCCCATTTGAGTTGGTTTAATAGAAAGATTTGCATTTAAATTCTCAATTATAATTTTATCAATTACTTTACTTGCTTCAACTTTTGATTCAATTGCTTCACTTTTATTGGTGACAGCTTCCCCCAGAACATCAATTGTTGCAAGAATTCCTATGCTATTTAGATTTTTTACTAAGCTGACTGCATCTTGTAAAGTTTCTCCGGCAATATATTTTTTGGAAAATTTCCATACTAATTTTTTAGGCATCAATTGTACAATTTTTACAATTATTTCATTAAACGGATTCAGTTTTTTTCTCCTTTAGTTTATAAACTAAAATTAAATTTACTAGTTATTTTATCAAAAGAATTTAATTTTACTAATTAGTGATAAATTTTCCAAATTCATATGAACCATACAATTTTATATTAGTAGAAACTTCTTTGAGATGATTTATTGCTTGTTTAATCTTTAAATCTTTTAGGTTTCCAATAAAGTCTATATAAAATAAATATTGAAATGGTTTATCTGGTAGAGGTCTAGATTCTATTTTAACCAGATCAATATCCCTTAATGCAAAAACACTTAATGTTTTGAATAAAGCACCTGGAATACTTTTCAATTCAATACTGATCGATGATTTGGGATTTTTAATTTTTGAAATTTGTGGTTTATTTGCAATCACTAAAAACCTTGTAAAATTTTTCTTATTATTTTGAATTTTAGGTTTTATAATTTTTAATCCATAAATTTTAGCTGATTCTTTACTGGCAATCACAGCTGCATTATCTTCTTTTTCTAATTTGAGTTTTTTTGCTGAACCTGCTGTATCATAGCTTGGTACTATTTTTATTTTTTTTAATGAATTTAATAGACAAGAACATTGAGCCAATGCCTGTGGATGAGAATAAATATTTTTTATCTGAGTTAGTTTATATTTTTTATTGGAAAGCAAATAATGGCTTATTTGTAAATTTATCTCTCCAACAATTTTGATAGAATTCTTTTGAAGCAAATCAAAAGAATCTAAGATACTACCATAAATAGAATTTTCTATAGGAATTAAACCGAAACTAACTTTTCTCTTTTTAACTTTATCAAAAACTTCTTTGAAAGAGTAAGAAGCTGATATTTTTATTTTCTTTCCAAAATAATTTTTTGCAGCAATTTCACTATATGAACCTTTCTCTCCCTGGATCGCAATAAAATTCATTTTAATTGGAAATCCCCTTTAGCATTGTTAATAAAAGTTCAGCTTTTTGTTCAAGTTCTTTTAAACTGCCGTTATTTTTAAATTCAAAATCTGCTCTTTTGCTTTTCTCTTCTTCCTTAATTTGATTTTGTTCTCTATTATTAAAATCTTCAAAAGTATATCTCTTACTTTTTTCTTTCCTCTTAAATCTGTTTTCTAATTCAGAAGATATCAGTACAACAAAATCAAAAAAGACTTCCATTTCAGCTTCATAAATTAGTGCTGTTTCCACAAAAACAATTTTATCGTTTGTATTAATAGAATTGAATTGCTCTTCTAGCTTTTCAAAAACTTTGGGATGTAATATGGAATTTATGAGTAGTACCTTTTGAGGATCAGAAAATATTTTGTCTGCAAGATATTTTTTATTTAATGAATTACCTGTAAAAGTTTCTTCACCAAATTCTTGGATGATTCTTTTTTTTACATCCTTATCATTTGATAATATATCTTTAGCAATATCATCAGCATTAAATACTTTGAATCCTTTGGATAACAAATAACTACTAAAAGTAGATTTACCTGAACCAATATTACCTGTTATGCCTATTTTAAGAAAATTATTTGGCATAACTAACTTTTCTTACTTCTCTTATTACAGTTACTTTTATTTGGCCAGGATATTCCATCTCTTCTTGTATTTTATCTGCAATATCGTGTGCTAATTTATCTGCAAGTGTATCGTCAACTTTATCTTGTTCAACAACTACTCTTACCTCCCTTCCAGCTTGGATTGCATATGTTTTAGCAACACCGTCAAATGATTTTGCCAATTCTTCCAATGTTTCTAGTCTTTTTACATAACCTTCTAAAGGTTCGCGTCTTGCACCTGGCCTTGCACCGCTAATAGCATCAGCTGCTTGAACCAAAGGCGCAATTGGGTGTTCCATTTCTATATCTTCGTGATGAGAACCAACTGCATTAGAAACAATTGGATTCTCTTTATATTTTTTAGTAAGATCATATCCGATTAATGCGTGAGGACCTTCAATACTTTTATCAACAGTTTTACCAATATCGTGTAATAAACCTGCTCGTTTAGCTAGATTTACATCCAATCCAATTTCAGCAGCCATAATGCCTGTTAAATAAGCGACTTCAACACTGTGTTGCAATAAGTTTTGTCCGTAACTTGAACGGTATCTCATCCTGCCGATATGTTTTGTTAATTCTGGATGCATGTTATGCAAACCCAATTGGAGAACAGTATTTTCTCCATCTCTAACTAATTCTTCTTCCAATTCAGCTTTAACTTTTTCTACAACCTCTTCAATTCTAGTTGGATGAATTCTACCGTCAGCAATTAATCTTTCTAATGATACTCTTGCTACTTCTCTCCTGAATTGATCGAATGAAGAAAGTATAACTGCCTCAGGTGTATCATCAACAATAACATCCACACCAGTTGCTGCTTCAAAAGCTCTAATATTTCTTCCTTCTTTCCCAATTATTCTGCCTTTCATGTCATCGCTTTGAATTTGGACAACAGAAACTGTAGTCTCTATCGAATGGTCAGCCGCTGTTCTTTGTATTGCTTGAACAATTATTTTTTGAGCATCTCTCTTTGCTTCGTTCTTAGCTTGTTCGTGTAACTCTTTTATAGTTTGAAAAGCATCAATTTTTGCATCTTTAATTAAGTTTTCAACAAGCATAGATTTAGCTTCATCTTTACTTAGTCCTGCTATTTTTTCTAGCTTTTCATTCTGCTCATTTTCTAATTTTTTAATAGTTTCAATTCTTTTTTCAATTTCAACTTTTTGATTTTGTAATTGCTTTTCAAAATCTTTGGCTTCTTTTTCTTTCTTTAGAACAAGGTCAAATTTTTTCTCGATATTTTCTTCTCTACTACTAAATTGTTTTTCAAGAGTAGAGAATTTATTCCTTTTATTTACAACCTCTTTATCAAATTCACTTTTCTTTTTGTACCATTCATCTTTAACTTCTAAAAGTTTTTCTCTTTTAAGATTATTAGCTTCTTTATCAGCATCATTTAAAATTTGTTTTGCTTTTTCTTCTGCAGTTGAAATACTTCTTTTACCAACTTTTGAATTAAGTAACCACCCCAAATAAAAGAATAATAAAATTATTACAACCAATGCCCCTATCATAAACACCAGATTCTCTGTAATTGCCATATTTACCTCCATATATTTTTTAAATTCCGCTTCTGCCAGTCAATTTTAATAAGGAAAAACCCTATTAAGTCAATGTGGGAATCAGCTCGAACGCTTTTTGCTTCCACTGTTACATAAAAATGTAATCTTTCAAATAAATGAAAGTTGAGGCCTGCAATAGACGCCGTAAGTCAAACTCCCTATGTATGAAAGTTAGTTTTTCATATATTAAGGACTGACAGAGCGGATAAGATTATGATGGGTTGGATATTTCGGGTTCGTAAAGGTTTAATTTTATTTTCTTTACTATGTCAGAAGCTTGGATAAGGAATTCTCGATTTTTATTTTTCTCAAGGAACAAATCATAAGCAATATTTAAACAAGCAATAATTGCAATTGTTTGTGCCGGTTGATCAGGAAGTTCTTCTTTTGTTTCTTCCATGACCTTATTTACATAAATAGCTAGTTCTTTGGCTATATCTTCGTTTTCTACTAAGAGAGAATATTCCGTATCAAATATTTTTACTTTTAGCTTCTTTTTATCTGCCATAAATATCTAATCCTTCAATAATCCTTAATAATTAAATTAAGAACTAATATGATAATCAATCCTTGTAAGCAAATTCTGTAATTTATTTTTTAAATTTGCTCTTTCTGTTTGTGAAATTGAATTAAACAAGGACCTATTATCTTTTTCTTTTTTAATTTCAGATAATTCCAACTCAAGATTTTTAATCTTTTGGTTTAAATCTGAAATTAACTTTTGTGCACTATCTAATTTCTTTTCAATATCTGAATTTCTAGTAGTAAGGTCACTACAATTTGAAACAAGAATAGAAACCTGGGTTTCTATTGAGTTCAAGTCATTTAATAAAGTTTCTGATTTTGAATATTCTGACAATTAGTTTCCTCTTAATTGTGCATCAAATTTTTTAGTTACTGCAGCAATAATACTGCGGAAATCTTTTTCAACTTCTTCTTCAGTCAGCGTTCTGTCTTTTGAATAATATTCCAATGCAAACGCCAAACTTTTTTTATTTTTCCCTAATGATTCGTTTTCGAACAAATCAAATATACGAACAGATTTTGATAATTCAGAACTATTTTTACTTATAAATTCAATTACTGAATTATATATAATTTCCTTATCAAATATAAAAGCAAAATCTCTATATATTTTAGGAAATTTTAATGGTTCAATATAATATTTTTTATCCGGAGCTATATCTTTTAAATATTCCAGATCATACTCAAACAAAAAAACATCTTGCGAGATATCAAATTGTTCCAGTATTTTTTTATTTAACTTTCCTCCTTCTCCAATTTTTTTACCTTTATAATTTTTTTGAAAATAATTATCGTAAAAATTACTTTCATGTGCATTATAGGAATCATTTAAAACATTGTCAAGAAAAATTTTTCTTTCAAAACTATTTAAGAAACCCTTTAATTTATAAAAATCATATCCACTTTCATTAACATTCCATTCCTTTTTAGTAGATTTACCAGTAACTATAAATAAAAGTTTACTTTTTTCAGTAAAATCGTCAAATGATTTTATATTTTTTTTGGTTTTATTAAAGACATTTCCAACTTCATATAGTTGTAAATCTTTTTCTCCAAATTTAATATTATGTGAAACTACTTTAAGTCCACCTTGGATTAAAGAAGTTCTCAAATACTCCATATCCAGATTTTGTGGATTTTTAACAATAATTGGGTCTCCTATTACCATTGCTTTTTCTTTGCTCAAAAGCGGGTTATTTATCATTTCATAAAAGCCCAAACTATTGGCAACGCTTTTAATTAATTCCGTAAAAGTTGTTTCATCTGTTTTTTTATCAAGAGTAATAGATATTTTTGATATTGTTGGAATGTTTTCATAACCATTTATTCTTGCTATTTCTTCAATTATATCAACTTCCCTTTCAATATCAGGTCTAAAAGTAGGAACAGTTACAATTAGGTTATCTTTATCTTCTTTTATAATATTTAATTCTAATGCAGAAAGAATATTTTTTATTTTTTCTTTATCTATTCCAAAACCCAATAATTTTGATATTCTTGTAAAACGAACAGTTAATTTTTTAGGTTCAATCTTATTTGGATAATTATCAATTATTCCTTCTTCAATCTTACCACCAGAAACTTCTGCAATTAGTTCGGCAGCTCTAATAGCAGCAAAATCTGTAATATTAGGATTTGTTCCTCTTTCAAATCTGTAAGATGCATCTGTATTTAGTGCCAGTGCTTTAGAAGTTTTTCTTATTGAAGATGGATTGAAATAAGCACTTTCAATTAATATGTCCTTTGTTTCTAGATTAATTTCAGAATTTTCTCCACCCATTACTCCAGCAATAGCAATAGGTTTTTCTCCATCGCATATCATCAAAGTATCTTTTGGTAATTTTCTATCTTTCGAATCTAATGTTTTAAATGTAGAAATTTCTTTTGTACTTTTTACAATAATTTTTTTTTTGGATAAATTGTTTAAATCAAAAGCATGTAATGGTTGACCTACTTCGTGCATAACAAAATTGGTCACATCAACAATATTATTTATAGGTCTTAATCCAATATTTTTAATTTTGTTTTTTAACCAAGCAGGTGATTCATTTATTTTAACATTTTTTACAATTTTTGCAGAATACCTTGGACAGTTTAACTTATCTTCAATTTCTATTTCAGCTAATTTGGAAATACTTTTTGAGCTTTTTACTTTTGGAATTTTTAATTCTTTGCCAAGTAACGCACTAATATCTCTTGCTACACCAATATGTGAAAGTGCATCGGGTCGGTTTGGAGTAATTGCTATTTCAATTAATACATCATTTAGATTTAATGCATCACAAATGGGAGTACCTTCTACTAATGAACTATCCAATACCAAAATGCCATCGTGATTATCGCCCAACCCTAATTCATCTTCACTGCAAATCATTCCGCAAGATTCTGTTCCTCTAATCTTTGCTTTTTTTAATACAAAGTTCCCTTTAGGAATTGTTGAACCGACTGGTGCAAAAATTATTTTTTGACCTTTGTCAACATTAGGCGCTCCACAAACTACTTGTAAATCTTCTTTGCCATTATATACTGTGCAAAGGGAAAGTCTGTCAGCATTTGGATGTTTTTTCTTATCCTTTACAAAACCAACAATAAAATCTTTATAAATTTCATTTTGATCTTTATAATCTTCTACTTCTAATCCAGACATGGTTAACAAAGATATTAGTTCCGGCACAGGTAAATTCCCTATATCAACATATTCTTTTAACCAATTAAGTGAAATCTTCAAACAATAATCTCCAAAAATTAAAACTGTTTCAAAAATCTATAATCATTTTCAAAGAAAACTCTTATATCAGTAATACCAAATTTAAGCATGGCAATTCTTTCAATTCCCATTCCGAATGCATACCCTGTATATTTTTCATTATCATATCCAACATTATCAAACACATTTGGATCAACCATACCACAGCCCAAAATTTCTAGCCAACCGGATTGTTTGCAAATTTTACATCCATCACCTTTACAAATGAAACAAGTGATATCCATTTCTGCGCTTGGCTCAGTAAAAGGAAAAAAACTTGGTCTGAAACGAAATTTCAAATCATCTCCGTAAAATTGTTTAGCAAAGGAAGCTAATGTTCCTTTTAATTCAGCAAAAGTTACATCAGTATCTACATATAAACCTTCTACCTGATGGAACATACAATAACTTCTTGAACTAACTGCTTCGTTCCTATAAACTCTACCCGGCATTATAGCTCTTACGGGAGGTTTTTGTTTTTTCATTAATCTTATTTGAACAGGTGAAGTGTGTGTACGCAAAACAAAATCATCACTAACAAAAAAAGTATCCTGCATATCTCTGGCAGGATGATCTTGTGCAAAATTTAATGCTTCAAAATTATTATAATCAGATTCTAGTTCAGGTCCTTCGTGAACAGAAAATCCCATTCCTTTAAAAATGAATTTAATTTCGTCTAAAGTTTGGGTTAAAATGTGCTTGCTCCCAATATTACTTATTACTCCAGGAAGAGTTAAATCTAATTTATTAAGATTGGTGTTTTTTATATCATTTAGTTGAGAATTGACATTATCAAACTGATTCTGCAAATCAGTTCTAAATTCGTTTAATATTTTACCCAAAAGAGGTTTTTCTTTTGATGTAGCTTCTTTAAGTAAAGCAAACAAAGATGGGACTAAACCATTTTTACTAAAGTATTTAACTCTTAAATCATCAAGTTGTTTAGCATCTTTAATACTTTTAATTTCAAAAGAAAAATCCTTATTAATCAGCTTAATTTTTTCTTGAAGCATTTTAGATCCTAATCCATAAAATATTTAAAATAATGCCCCCAAATTATAAATGAGGGGGCATAAATTAATTTTTAGTAAAATTAACCAATTCAGTAAAAGCTTGTGAATTATCTAATGCTAAACTAGCTAGAACTTTTCTGTTAATATTTATTCCTTTTACACTTAAAGCATGTATTAGTCTGGAATAAGTAGTACTATTTAATCTTGCAGCTGCATTAATTCTAATAATCCATAAACTGCGGAATGTTCTTTTCTTTAACCTTCTATCTCTGTATGCATGAACCAATCCTTTTTCAACATGGTTCTTTGCAACTGTATAGACTTTACTTCTTG
>PFVA01000059.1:0-17430 GCA_002790365.1 Ignavibacteriales bacterium CG_4_9_14_3_um_filter_30_11 | reverse complement strand
TGAGAAGCAACTTTATTTTTAGCACGAGGCATAAAATTAATCCTTTATCTTATTGTAGCATAGTTCTTACGCGCTTTTCCTCTGATGATGAAACAAGAGTAGCGTGGCGTAATTGACGCTTTCTCTTAGTTGATTTAGAAGTCAATATATGACTTGTAAAAGCTTTTTTTCTTTTTATTCTTCCTGAAGCAGTTTTTCTAAAACTTTTATTTGCTCCACGATTACTTTTCATTTTTGGCATGATTTATTCCTATTTTTTTCTTTTTACTTTTTATTTTAATTGGTACCAATATTAAGTTCAAATTTCTTCCTTCCATTTTAGCTTCTGATTCAACTTTACCAACTTCTTCAACTTTCTCTACAAATCTTTCCAGAAGCTCTATACCTTTATCCTGATAAGCCATTTCCCTTCCTTTGAACATAACTGATACTTTGACTTTATTACCTTCTTCTAAAAAATTTAAAGCATGTTTTGCTTTAAATTCAAAATCATGAACATCAGTATTTGGATGAAGTCTAATTTCTTTTAAAACTGCAATAACTTGATTCTTTTTTTGTAATTTATCTCTTTTTTGTTGTTCATATTTGAACTTTCCATAATTTATTATTTTACAAACCGGCGGTTCTGCCTGAGGTGCAATTTCTACTAAATCTTGTCCTCTTTCAAAAGCTTTATTTAATGCTGCTTCAATTAGCATAACTCCTAATTGTTTTCCGTCTATATCAATTACTCTTACTTGTTTTGAAGTAATTTCTTCATTAACTTTTTCAGAATTATTATTTGCGATTTACGACCTCTCTTTTAGTTAATAGATTTATTTTTAATTTCCTCTGTAATATTATCAATAAATTCATTTATTGACAAAGAACCTTTATCACCTTCTTTATGTTTTCTTACTGATATATTTCCAGCAGTTTGTTCCTTTTCACCAATAATTAACATATATGGAATTTTTTGAGTTTCACTTTCTCTAATTTTATAACCAATTTTTTCATTCCTTTCATCAAATTCTACTCTGATTCCATTTTCCATTAAGGAATTTACAACTTTTTTAGCATAATCAGTAAAGTTTTGTGATACAGGAATAACGGCAACTTGCACAGGTGCAAGCCATGTAGGAAAATTTCCACCAAAATGTTCTATCAAAACACCAATAAATCTTTCAAGAGAACCAAAAGGTGCTCTGTGAATAACAACCGGTCTGTGTTTTTGTCCATCACTTCCTACATATTCAAGTTCAAATCTTTCCGGCATAACATAATCAATTTGAACTGTTCCGAGTTGCCATTTTCTTCCAAGAACATCTTTAACCATAAAATCTATTTTAGGTCCGTAAAAAGCTGCTTCACCTTTAACAATTTTATAATTTAATTTCATTTCATCAGCAGCAATTTTAATCTCTTCTTGAGCTCTTTCCCATAGTTTTATATCACCTCCATACTTTTCTTCATTTTCATCTCTGTAAGAAAGTTGTGTAGTAAAATCAGCAAAACCAACTGCAAAGAATACAGTTTTAATAAGATCAATTACACTACAAAGTTCATCCTTTAATTGGTCTTGACGAACGAACATATGTGAATCATCCACAGCAAATGAACGAACTCGTGTTAAACCATTTAACTCACCGGATTGTTCATATCTGTAAACAGTACCAAACTCAGCAAGGCGTAAGGGTAAATCTCTGTAACTCCTCATCTTTGAAGAATAAATTTGAAAATGATGAGGACAATTCATTGGTTTTAATAAATATTCTTCCGAACTTCCTTCAAATTTTAATGTTGGAAATTGGCTTTCTTTATAATAAGGATAGTGTCCACTTGTTTTATATAATTCAATATTACCAATATGTGGTGTAATTACCGGATGGTAACCTCTTTTGATTTGTTCATCTTTTAAAAAACACTCTAAAGTTTCTCTTAATATCGTACCCTTCGGCAGCCATAATGGAAGACCTGCACCAACTTTTGGTGTAAAATAAAACAGCTCTAATTCTTTACCTAATTTTCTATGATCTCTTTTTTTTGCTTCTTCTAATAGTATTAGATGTTCATCAAGCATTTTCTTTTTAGGAAAGGAAATTCCATAAATTCTTTGAAGCTGTTTATTCTTTTCGTCCCCTCTCCAATAAGAGCCTGAGATATTCAGCAGCTTAACATATTTAATTTTATTCACTGATGGTAAATGAGGGCCTCTGCATAAATCAACAAAACTACCTTCGTGATAGAGACTTACTTTTTCTGAATTTTCATCTATCTCTGAAAGAATTTCTAATTTATATTGATCACCTTTTTTCTTGAAAAATTTAATAGCATCTTCTTTTGAAAGATCTTGTCTGATAAATTCATCATTACTTTTTGAGATCTCCAACATTTTATTTTCAATATTTTTTAGCTCATTTTCAGTCAATGATGTATTGATATCAATATCATAATAAAAACCATTTTCTATTGCAGGACCAACCCCAAATTTTGCCTCAGGATATATCTCTTGAATTGCATGAGCCATAAGATGAGAAGTTGAGTGCCAGTACACCTCTTTACCTTCATCGTCATTAAATGTTAAAAATTGGACTTCAGAATCAGAAGTAATTTTACTCTTAAGATCTTTTATTGCATCATTCACTTTTACTGCCAAAGTATCTTCAGCTAAGTGATGTGAAATTGACTCAACTATTGAATAAGCAGAAATTCCTTTTTCAAATTCTTTGACTGACTTATCCGGAAATGTAATTTTTATATTATCCATTTATTTATTATTCATAAAAAAAATCGGAGACAACTCCGACTAACTACTGTGGGCTCTAGAGGAGTCGAACCTCTGACCTTCTGCACGTCAAGCAGACACTCTAACCAACTGAGCTAAGAGCCCAGACAAACAAGTAGAAAAGTAAAAATTTAAAATTCCTTTTAAATTTTTCCTTTACACTTTTACCTTGAACTTAGTACCGAGGGCCGGACTCGAACCGGCACGGGAAAAACTTCCCACTGGATTTTAAGTCCAGTGCGTCTACCAATTCCGCCACCACGGCAAAAATTTAGGTATTCATTATTAAAAGGAATTACCTATAAATTAACTGAATTTTAAGTCAATTTAAGCTTGTAAATATAGATAAATGTTCTTTGTTTTTCAAGAATTCTTTGTCTTATAAAGAAATTTTTATTGATTGTAAGAAATGACTTTATGTGGGTAAACAATCTTTCTATTTTTTATCATTTATTGATAAAAAAAGTAGATTAAATATTCGCTTAAGTTATAAAAAGTACTTAATATTAAATAAAAATGTTTTTATTAATGTACTATATATTGTAAATTTTGATTGATCCATTTTTTTTTACTATTATTAGATAATGCAACCAAATCAAAGTGAAATATTACTTACTTTAGTCAAACTCAGATATTTTCTGGTTAGTCTTATTGAAAGTCCGGAAGAGTGCTACGATAATTTTAACATTACCGAAGAATATTTTGAAAGAAGAAATATTCAAAACGGACAAGAATTAATAAGCAGATTACAGGACAATGGAATTACTAATGACTGTGATATTGCTTTCAATAAAGACATTCACAATGTTTTTAGAAGTATAGCCCAAGATTTTTCTACAACTCCTGATCTAAAATCAATTCTTGAAGACTTTGAAATTGAGTTAAATGATTCTTATTTGAAAGAAGATAAGATTTCAAAATTCAGAAGAAAGAGAGAAGAAAAATTAAATGAGATAATTGGTTTACTTTTTAAACTAGCTAAAAATTGGTCGATGCATCACGAAATTGAAGATTCTATAGATGATTTTAATGCTTTAGATGATGTTGAACTCTTACGACCTGATGAAGAAAATCAATTAGATGTTTTGGGTGATAATTCTGTGTATTCTTTTGATGTTATTTCAAAACAAACACAAAAATATATTCAACTTCTCTCGGATTATTATTTTAAGTATGGTGGGGATTTAATTCTAGCCGGTTTTGTAAATGATATTTCTAACTTAAAATCAGATGTGGCAAAAAAATATTATGACCTTTCTAAAAACCAAGGATTAGATACAAATAGTTAACAAATTTTATTTCCTTTTTTTTATTTTACTTTTTTTACAAACACTATTAATAATTTCATAAGAAGGAAAATACCCTAATTCACCTGACTTAGTTAAATCACTACAAGCTAATTTATTTTTTTTAAGTTCAAGATAATTTATACCTCTTTTATAATAAGCTTTTCCTAATAAAGTATCGTGGTTTATTATAGTTGTAAAATCAATAATAGCTTTATCATAATTCCGATTCATGCTAAAAGCATCACCTCTTAAAAAATAAACCTCTAAATCTGTCGAATCTAAATTTATTGCTGAAGTAAAATCTTCAATAGAACCATTATAATCACCAATAATTGCTTTATCTGTTCCTCTATTTATAAGAGCATAAATATTTAATGAATCAATTTCCAATGCAATTGTAAAATCTGTAATTGCTCCAAGATGATCTTCCAAACTTCCCTTTAAATTACCACGATTGACATAAGCTTTTGTATTATTTGAGTCAATTCTAATTATCTCGCTATAATCAAATATTGCACCTTCATAATCATTCATAATACTTTTTAAATATGCTCTATTAAATAACACATCAATATCATTGGGATGAATTTCATTTGCTATATCCAAATCTTTTAATGCAAAGTCATATTCAGATAGGATGATATTAGTTTTAGCTCTGTTTAAATATGCATTTATAAAATCTTTTTTAAGAATAATAGCTTTTGAGAAATCACTTTTAGCTTCTGTAAACATGCCTAATTTAATTTTTATTTTTCCTCTTTGGTTATAGGCAAGTGCGTTTGAAGGGTCTTCATTAATTGCAAGTGTAAGAGATTCTTCTGCTAGTTTGTATTGACCCTTAATATATAATTCAAGACCTGTTGAGAAATATTCTGAGGATATATTTGTACAACTAATTAAATAGAAAGAAGCAATAATAAATAAAATTACTAGTGATGAAACCTCTTTTTTCAAATTAAATTATGTTAATAATTTTATTTAATTACAAAAGCACCTGTAACAACAGCAGTAATTTTTTTCTCAATTGTGCTTAAATCATTAATTCCATAATCAGATACTTCAGTAGATAGGACAGGAGTTATTTGCAACACTCCCATTCTGGCATCTCGTAATGGACCTAATTCTCTATTCGTGGCACTTGCAATTTTTTCAGCTCTAACCATTGCATTTTTTGCTGCCAAAGCCTGAACTTCAACTTTAAGTTCATCTAATTTTGTGTAATAATACTGAGGCATATCAATCTGAAAATTTACTCCTTTATTTATTAAGGAAGCAATTTCTAAAGATATTTCGTGAATTTTATTTACATCATTTGTCGATATTTCAATTCTTTGGCTGTAGTTATAACTAGATATTACACCTGTTGAATATCCATTTGAATTGAGCCGGTAATTGGGATAATTATTAATTGGGGAAAAAGCTATTTCTTCTTGTGGGAATCCTTTTGAATTTAAATACTTAAGCAATATTGGCATTTCTTCCTGAAGTTTTTGATACGCCTGCATTGCCGTTCCTGATAAAGCTGATAATGTACCACGCAAAATTCCTAAATCAGAAGTAATATTAAGATCTGCAGAACCTGTAACAGTTATAACTTGATTTGTATTGTAATTAGATCTCCAAGCACTTACAAAAAGAACTACTGATATTATTAAACTAATTCCTATTATAGATGCTGATAAAATAGATTGATTTTTTACTTCTGTTTTCATTTTTTCCTCTATTAAAAAAATATTTTTTGATATTCAATCAACTAAATATAAAATAAATAAACTATGGTTTATTTAAATTTTTTGCTTCACTTAAATTATTATAAATCCTTCGTGTTGGATAAGCAAAATCAATATTGTCATATTTGGAAAATTCAGATAAAATTTCTTCCATTATTGATTGTTCACTATTTCTTCTTTTCCTGGGTTCAATAAGATATCTTAAAGTTAACATTACACCACTGTCCTTAATACTTGTATAAACAGTAGGTGAAAATTTTTGATACGAAATAAGAAATTTTTTATTTGCACTTTTTATTTTCTCTTCAGCTGATGCACTTAAATGGTCTACTTTTTTATTAACAATTTCATTTAAAATTGATTTTGCTTTTTTCCAGTCACTTTCAAATGTAACTAGTATAGGAATTTCATTCCAAATAAATTCAAATCCTTTGCTGTAATTTGCCAACACATGCGTAAAAATCATATTATTAGGTATATCCATTAATCTGCCTGTACTTTGATCAGCATCTACCCAATTACCAATTTCTAAAATAGTAAATTTGAACAATCTAATATCAACTATATCACCTTTATAGTCACCTATCTGAATTCTATCACCGACAGTAAATAAATTTCTCCAAAGTATAAATGCCCAACCCACCATACTTTCAATAACATCTTTAAGGGCAATAGCTAAACCTGCACTCAATAAACCAAAATAAGTAGTAAAATATTGAATACCCTGAAACCACACTCTGCTAATTAATAAAATTCCAAAAAAAACCGTAAAATAGACAGAGTTTTTTTGCCACTTATATCTTGTTTGAAGGTCTGATACTTTCTTACGAACAATTTTTATTACTATAAGTCTTACAATCCAAAGAAATAATATTATAGCAATTGAATTTAAAAGCTTTTCAATAGTATTATTTGAAAATCCGGTTAAGTCATTTATCCATTGAATAATTTTAGTCATAATTCTATTATTCTACTTTAGGTTTCGTTCATAATTTAGTGCTTCACTAAGACTATTAAAATAACCAACTCTAACTCTATAATATGTTTTCCCAAATTTTGGGATATAAACTTTATAAACAAATGAGTTGTGTCCTTTTGCTTTTAATCCTTCTGAAACTTTACCAGCTCTGTAACTTGATAACCATGATGAATGTTGAACAACATATGTTGAACCATCAGACCAAATATTTCCTTTTACATTTTTATCATAGTCAACATTGTAATTTCCAGTAACCGGTGGATTATATGTTTTAAGAATATAATTTTTTTCTGTTCTAGGTTTTGATGGTGTAATAACTGGATTTGTTATTATTGGTTTAGAAGAAGGTTCTATTGGTTTATAACCTGGAGGACATCCATTTTTATCAACAGTAATGCCTTCAGGTGTACCTGGACATTTATCTTTATAATCCGGAACTCCATCACCATCTCTGTCAATAGGACAACCAAACATATTTACAATAATACCGTCAGGTGTATTAGGACACTGATCTCTATAATCCGGTATTCCATCACCATCTGTATCAACAGGACATCCGTTGGAATCTACAAAAACTCCTTTAGGTGAATTAGGACATCTATCAACTAGATCAGGTACACCGTCTCCATCTGCATCAATCGGACAACCGTCAACTGTTACTTTTGTTCCAGCAGGTGTTCCCGGACATTTATCTTCATCATCTGGAACACCGTCACCATCAGAATCTTTTATACCACCTTTGCCAAATCCTGGGAATGCATAAGAAAATCCTAATGATGCTGTTAAAACTGCATCATCTCTGCTATCGGTTTGAATAAAACCATCAACTAAATCAGACTTTCCCAAAATAATTCCGGCATTAAAATTCAAACTCAAATTCTTTGCAATAAAATAATCTATTCCGGCTTTGAAATTATAAGTTACTTCTGCAAGATCACCATTATTAATAGCTGAGTTTGGTAATTTTAAATTTTTATCATCTTTCGGGTTGAACCAAAGATATCCCATACCAGCATATAAATAAGGAGTAAAATGACCTGACATAAAGTAGCTATAGGTAAATCCGCCTCCTAAAAATGCAATTGTAGAATTATAAATATTTGGGAATAAAGTACCATCTTCTCCACCAACACTTCCATAAGCGCCATAAATCTGTAATCCAATAGTATGTCTGGACCTTAGATCAAAATAATATCCTAAACTACCTTCACCAAATAAATTTATTTTTGGGGATGTATAATCAGAAAATGGAATTGTACCACCTCCTGCTAATGACATTACAACTTTACCGGAAAAAGGATGTTGGGTGATCTGAATGGTTTGTGGATAGATTATGGATGTAAATAAAAATAAAAGAATTAATTGGATAAATTTTTTATTCATATTTTCAGGATATTTTTGTTAGGTTAGAATTAATTTATAATATCAATGATAAATTATCTCACTATAATTTATCTTAATCATATTATACTTAAAACTTTCTACTTTTCAAATAGTTAGCCGATTATTTTTAGTGTTCTTCTAATAATTTATTTAAAAAGTTATTAAATTTTTCCTGAAATTTAATATAGTGATAACCCGTACCAGGACCAGAAAATCCAGTAGCAATTTTTCTTACATTGCCTTTTCTATCAATATAAATCGTAGTTGGAAATGCGAGAACTTTATTTAACATTGGTAAAAGTTCAGATGCCTTATCCTTATCATTAATACCGGCATAAAGGAGGTCATACTGTATATTAAATTTATCTTTAAAGTTTTTGATCTGTCCTATATTCTTATTTTTATCTTTATAATTTTCAAACATCAAAGCAATAATTTCTAATCCTCTGTTCTTATTTTTATCATAATATTCTGAAAGGAATCTTGCTTCATCGTGACAATTTGGACACCAGCTTCCGGCTAGGTTAACAAGTACAACTTTATTTTTATATTTTTCATCATTAAGTGAAACTTCTTTACCATAAATATTTTCAAATTTAAAATTAAGTTTTGTATAACCTTTTTTAATAAATGTTAATGAATCTTCATCAGGCAGTGATGCATTTTCATTTCGTATTGCTTCCCAAGACTCATGCCACTTTGTACCAGACCAAAAATCACCTTTAAGCTTTCCATCTTTACTTAATTTTGCTTTAAATAAAAATACATGTGCACCGTCAAATGTAGAAAGCTGCACATCATCACTATTTACAAATCCATTTAAATATCTGTAATCACCGGTTGTTGTTAAAAAAGTACCGGTAACTTTATCATTTGTCTGATAAAATTCACCGACGGCAATTGTATTAATTTTTTCATCATCAATAAAATTTACTGACCACTTTCCACCGATATTAATTTCAATATTAGTTTTAATAATACTTCCTTTATGCGGAATTGCAACAACTTTCATTATTTGGTCAACACCACCACTTTTTAGTAGAATTAAATTTCCAGATAAATTTTTAAGATTGGAATCAAATTTCAATTTAAGTTTGGTATTAAATGCAGGCAGATATAAAAATAAACTGTCATTTTCAAAATTTATTTCTTTGATTGGAACTTCTTCTTCATTATTAATAATAGTAGCAGTTATTTTATTATTTATAGATTCTATTTTAAAAATAAAAGGAAGTTCGCCACCCGGCATAAATATTTTTGCATCCCACTTGCCTAAATAATTTTTAGACTGGTCTACTATAGAATTACAACCATAAAATGATATTATTATTATGAACAGTATCAATTTGCATTTATGTTTCATTTTCAATATTTAGATAGTTGGTAAAATAACATTACTAATTTTTATTACTATAATAATAAAAATTTAGATATTAATTTATTAGAATTATTAAAATTGAGTTTATTATGAATGTACTTGAAGTAAAAAGATTATGTAAATCATTCGGTCCAATTAAGGCGGTTGATGATGTAACTTTTAATATTACAGAAGGTTCTGTATTTGGACTTATTGGAAGAAATGGTGCCGGAAAGACCACAACACTTAGAATGATGATGAATATTTACACACCGGATAGTGGTGAAATTCTTTTTTATGGTAAACCCGTAGATAATGATTTTAAAAAGAAAGTTGGTTATCTGCCGGAGGAAAGAGGTCTTTACAAAAAAATGACTGTATTAGACACTTTACTTTTCTTTGCTGATGTTAAAGGTAAATCCGGTAATGACATTAAAAAGAGTGCAAATGAATATTTGGAGAAATTTGATCTTGCCGATAGAAAAACTACAAAAATTCAAGACCTATCAAAGGGTAATCAACAAAAGATACAATTTATTGCAACAATTTTACACGACCCGGAATTCTTAGTTTTAGACGAACCATTTTCAGGACTTGATCCAATAAATACAGATTTATTGAGACAAATTATAATTGAATTAAGAGATAAAGGGAAAGTAATAATCTTCTCAACTCACCTTATGGATTTTGCTGAAAAAATGTGTGATTATATTTCAATGATAGAGCATGGGAAAATTATTTTAGACGGTAAATTAAGTGACTTGAAAACAAAATATGCAAAGAGAAATATTAGCATGAATTATAGTGGAGATATCTCATTCTTAAAAGGCAATCCAATTATTGAAAGTATTGAAGATTTTGGTAACACAACAGGAATTAGATTAAAAGATGCTTCTCAGATTCAGAATTTATTAAAACTACTGGTAGATAAAAAAATTGATATTAAAAAATTCGATGCAAATGATATTTCCCTGCACGAAATATTTGTTCTTTTAGCAGGAAATAAAGCAGGAAAAGAGGTGCAAAATGTTTAATCAAAGAATGCTGTCAATACTTAAAAGAGAATTAAAAGATAAAATTCTAAGCAGAACATTTATAATAATGACTTTATTAGTGCCGTTGTTTATGGTAATAATATTAGCCCTCCCCACATATTTAATGACAGTTGATAAAGATGAAAGCTTTAATATTACTGTAATTACAGAAGACAATACTTTAACTGATCAACTAAAAACGGAAATTGGAAAAATAGAATCGGTTAAGCAAGGATTATCGAAAGTAGAATTTTTAATTAAAGACGAGACTGGATTAAATGACTACATAAAGGAAAATAAAAAGAAAATTTTAGATGAAAAAATCACTGGTGTTGTTTATTTACCAAAGAAGTCTACAGAAGATAAATTATTAAGATTCTATTCTAAAAATCCAAACAACAAAAATGTTTTTAATCGGTTAAGAGATTCTTTTAATCAAGTATTAACAGATAATTATTTTACGGGTAAAAAATTATCTGAAGATGACATAAAATATGCAAGAACTAATGTTTATTTTGATACTTTCAGAATATCAAAAGATGAAATGATCAAAGCCGAAAGTAAAGGCAATAGAATAATATCCTTCCTATTAATTTTCTTACTTTATTTTAGTTTAATTTTTATGGGCACTATGGTAATGCGTTCTGTTGTTGAAGAAAAAAATAACCGTATTGTTGAAGTTATTTTATCTTCTGTCAACAGTCAGGATTTAATGACAGGAAAAATAATAGGCTCAGCAATTACCGGTTTACTTCAGATGACTATATGGATGACACCACTAATTCTATTAATCTCCACATCAATATTTATGATGCCTGAAGAATTTGCATTACAAATTGATCTTTCTTTGATACTTTATTTCCTATTTAATTTCTTTGTTGGGCTTATTACATTTCTTGGTTTATTTGCTACAGTAGGTTCTATTTTTGATAACGACCAGGATGCCCAATCAGGAATTTGGCCGATTATGATGTTAATAATGATTCCATTTTTTATTGCTATTGCTATTCAACAAAATCCTAATAATTCTGTCGGTTTAATTGCTTCAATGTTTCCTTTTGCTTCAATAATTGTTATGCCGGCTAAAATAACTTTAATTGATGTGCCTCAATGGCAAATAATCATATCTATTTTAGTAAACATATTTACTATGTTCAGTATTTTCACTTTGGCAGGAAAGGTATACAGAGTTGGAATATTGTCAACCGGTAAAAAGCCCAAATGGTCTGAAGTAATAAAATGGTTAAGATATAAATATTAATTGATATTGCAGTCTAATAAATATTTAATTTTTTCCGGTATAAATAGCCTCTTGTCGAATATTTCTTATACTTCGACGAAAAACAGATTACATTCTATCTTTAATTAAATAAATTCTCATTGCAAAATTCTTTTCTGAAAGTATTAATAAGAAAAGATTTTATATAACGATTCTAAAATGAGGATTTATTATGACTTTAAGCTCAATCGTTCTAACAACGCTTATGGTAATAGTTGGTTGTTTTATTCTCTTTTTTATTTTTAGTTTTGTATTCTATAAAATGAAGTCAAAATCAAATTACGAAATCAGAAGATAGGTTTTAATTATTAGAGATTCTTATGAATATTTATCCGACATTATTATTTTTTATTGGTATAATCTTTCTTGCAGGATTTTCTGTTGTACTTATATCATATATTTTTTATAAAATAAAGAAACAAAAGAGATACAGAAAGATTTAATACACTTTTTCCACTTCCAAAACTTCAATTTGACTAATTTTATAAAAGCACATCCACTTATCACAAATTAGAATTCTTTTATTGGATTTATATCAGTTTGTCTTTATTTTCACCAAAACGAAAAATTAACTGGGGAAAATTTTTACTAATTATTATTTTAAAGGTGAATCCAATGAAATTAAATCAAGCTTTGAAGATACTATCTCTTATAGTTATTACATCTTCATTTATTTTCCCACAATCAAAATATAACCAACACGAATTATTTGACCCCACATTCTTGTATGAACCTGGTACTGTATATAGGAGTGGAAGCGGAATGCCAGGACCATTCTATTGGCAAAATAGTGCAGATTATAAAATTGATGTAAAATTAGATCCAAAAGAAAATTTAATCTCAGGTAAAGTAACTATTAGTTATACAAATAACAGTCCTGATAATCTTTCACATCTTTGGTTACAGTTAGATCAAAACAGATTTAACTCACATTCTAGAGGAACTGCTGCTACTACAATTGATCCAGGTAGATGGGGCAACAGAAATTTTGAAGGCGGGTATGATATTCAATCCGTTTCACTTTCAATAGAAGGAAAGAATTATGATGCAAATTATTTAATTGATGATACAAGAATGAGAATAATTCTACCTGAAGAATTAAAGAAAAAAGGTGGGAAAATTAATATTAATATTGAATATAGTTTCCCTGTAGCTGAATATGGGTCTGATAGGATGGGAACTTTAAAAACTAAAAAAGGATTGATATACGAAATTGCCCAATGGTACCCGAGGATGCATGTATATGATGATGTTTTAGGTTGGGACACACTTCCATATTTAGGTGCAGGTGAATTTTATTTGGAATATGGTAATTTTGATTTCTCAATTGAAGCACCATCTGATTTTATAGTTGTTGCATCGGGAGAACTTCAAAATCCGGATGAAGTACTTACAACAATACAAAAAGAAAGATTAGCAAAAGCTAAAAAAAGTGATGACAGAGTTTACATAAGAACTGTTGATGAAGTTAAAACTATTGATTCAGTTTCTAATGTTACTGATTATAAGAAATGGCATTTTAAAATGACTCAAACTAGAGATGCAGCTTGGGCAGCATCAAGAGCTTTTGTTTGGGACGCAGCCAGAATGAATTTACCTGATAATAAAACTAGTTTGGCAATGTCTGTTTATCCTTATGAAGTTGCAGATGATTCTGCTTGGGGAAGATCAACAGAATATGTTAAATATTCAATTGAATTTAATTCTAAAACATGGTACCCATATTCCTACCCTGTTGCTGTAAATGTAGCCGGAAGAGTTGGAGGAATGGAGTATCCCGGAATTGTCTTTTGCAGTAGAAGAGCAAAAGGAAGAAGTCTTTGGGGTGTAACCGACCATGAATTTGGACATAATTGGTTTCCTATGATTGTTGGCTCTAACGAAAGAAGATATATGTGGCAGGACGAAGGTTTTAATTCCTTTATAAATATTTATTCTACAAGAAATTTTAATGATAGTGAATACCAATCCAGGAGAGATTCTGCTAGAAATATTCTTGAGTACACTTTAAGCGATATTAGTGAAAAAATAATGAATTACCCTGATGTAATTCAATCTAAAGGATTAGGAAATAATGCTTACTTTAAAACCGCTGTTGGTTTATATACTTTAAGAGAGTTAGTGCTTGGTCAAGAAAGATTTGATTTTGCATTTAGAGAATATATAAAGAGGTGGGCTTTTAAACACCCAACTCCACAAGATTTTTTCAGAACAATGAATTCTGTTAGCGGTGAAAACTTAAATTGGTTTTGGAAACAATGGTTTTATGAGAATTGGAATTTAGATCAGGGTATAGAATCCGTTCAATATGTAAATGGAGTGCCTAAGGAAGGATCTGTTATTACAATTACTAATAATGAAAAGATGGCAATGCCTGTTGAGTTAAAGATTGTTGAAAAAAATGGAAATATAATAGAGAAGATTTTACCCGTTGAAATTTGGCATAGAAGAGCAAAATGGACTTTCCAAATTAATTCTACTTCATTATTAGATTCTGTTATTTTAGACCCAAAGTCTCTTTTACCCGATATTAACTTAAACAATAACACTTGGTCTTCAAGTTATAATATAGCGAAATAGTACTTTACATTTTATTATTTTCTCATTCCGGAATTCATCTTTAGGTGAATATCCATATATATCAAATTTGTCTCCCGAAGGGAAACAAATTTTATTTGCAAAATCTGGAAAGAATAATGAGATATGGATAAAAGATATAACTAGCAACAAACAACCTGAACTATTATTTAACTCGGATGCAAATCTTAGAAGTCCTGCTTTCTCACCGGATGGGAAACTAATCTCGTACAGATCAGATGAAGTTGACGGAAAGTTTAAATTGTTCGTCAGGTCTTACCCTGTTAACAATGATAAAATTCAGGTATCTGTTGATGATGGCTATTATGCACAATGGGCGCCTGACAATAAAGAAATATTTTATAGGGATGGCGATAAAATTATGGCGGCAAAAATTGAACTAAAACCAGAACTAAGTGTAATTTCCAGAAGGTTAGTGTCTAATGCTGTTCAAGTAAATTTCACCAGCAGTCAATCGGATTTTGCAGTTACTCCGGATGGTCGTATCCTGCTTCTAAAAAGTGCAATTGATCAGTCTAAACCAATTAAAGTAAATGTTATTGTTAATTGGTTCGCCGAACTGAAAGAAAAATTAGAACAAAATTATTAAGAAATGAGAACAAAAGACATTAAGCAAGGTTAAAATTATGATTGGTGAAACAATACTCCACTACAAAATTTTAGAAAAATTAGGCGAAGGAGGGATGGGTGTTGTGTATAAAGCACAGGACACAAAACTCAACCGCACAGTCGCACTAAAATTTCTTCCCGATAAAGTAATACAGAATGAAGAGGCAAATAAAAGCACAGGAAAGATAGTAATGGAAGTAAATTAAACCATAAAAGTAGATAAGCAACTTTTTTTATTGCCTGGCACTCTTATAACCATTTTTATGGTATAAAAAAAAGTTGATTATGTAATTTTTTATTTCAAACATGTTTATAGTAATAAAACCATAAACAATGTCAGCATAAACTTTTAGATGGAGGAAAAATTGAAACCAGAAAAACGAAATCCAGCATGTTACAAATATGTAAGTAAATCTGCCTTAACAATAATACTTGTTTTTGTTTGTTGTAATTATTTAATAGCGCAGTCTTCAGAAACTTCTATGAGGGACATTGTATTCAAAAATGGTTCGGTAGAGCTTCAGGGTACATTTATGATGCCCGAAGCAGCTCAGGGCCATGTGCCGGCAATAGTTTTTCTGCATGGTTCGGGGCCAATGACCAGGGCAGGTTTTAAGCCATATGCAGAAGAATTTGCAAAACTTGGGTTTGCCAGTTTGTTTTACGATAAAAGAGGCACCGGTTCTTCAGCTGGTTCCTGGTTAACTGCCTCTCTTGAAGACCTTGCAGGGGATGCACTTGCAGCAGTGAATTATTTAAAGTCACAGAAAAATATTGATCCCGACAGAATAGGTCTCTGGGGTATAAGTCAGGCAGGATGGATTGCAACCAGAGCTGCAGCTGAGTCAGGGAAAATTGGATTTATGATACTTATTTCAGGCGGAGGAGCAAGCTCGAAAGAATCGGAATTATTTTCTTATGAAAAAGCATTTGAAGATCTTGGCTGGTCAGAATCGCAGAAGAAAGATGGTTTCAAAGTGGTTGATCTTTATTTCCACTATTTATCGACAGGAAAAGACAGGGATAAACTAATTTCATGTCTCGATGATATACTTACTTCAGACAGCAACTTTCTGGAACCGCTTGCTAAAAGACTCAAACAAATTACACCTTCACAAGAGAATCAACAGAATTGGAGCTGGATTGTCAGCTATGACCCTACACCGGATATTGCTAAGGTAAACTTTCCGGTGTTACTTATGTTCGGTGATAAAGATAAAGAACATCCCACGGAACTTGCCGTAGAAAAATGGAAAGAAGGATTAAAAAAGGCAGGCAATGATAAAGCTTCAATTATGATTTTTCCGGGCGCAGGACATGGAATTCGCATGAAAGAAGATTATAAAGGCGAGGGCCGGCCGCCTTTTGCAGATGGATATGCCGAGGTAATGGTTGGCTGGTTATTATATCATATAATTCAAGGGAATTAGTTAAGATATATCTTCACTTAATTTTGGCCTTTTGCTTTAAACTCCTGATCACTCACGGGTTCCGAAGTTGGAGTTTTAATTACATTAAATTCAAAATGAACCGCTTTGTGACACTCGTTGCAGGTTTGTGTTAGTATTTTGTAGTTCCCG
Organism: Ignavibacteriales bacterium CG_4_9_14_3_um_filter_30_11; assembly: GCA_002790365.1. Classification (GTDB taxonomy): domain Bacteria; phylum Bacteroidota; class Ignavibacteria; order Ignavibacteriales; family Ignavibacteriaceae. The sequence continues at coordinate 828 of PFVA01000059.1, read as the reverse complement.
GAAAACATTTTCACACAATCCCAATTTATTCATTACATATTTTAATGGTGCGGGACTTGTCTCAATAAATAATGCATTCATCATGCCTAAATATTTATTACTGTAAGTTTGTGCTGCCGGAAGATAATTCCTTAGCATTGCATCTGTTATTTTTTTCATTTCAGCAGGATAGGCATTCGTAAAAACTGAAATAACACCCTGTCCGCCAACAGCCATTACAGGAAGAGTCTGATCATCATTTCCTGAAACAACAGCTAATGTATCTGGTTTTATAGAACAAAGATGAGCGATTTGTGAAATGCTGCCGCTTGCTTCTTTAATTGCAACTATATTTGGACACTCCTGGTGGATTCGAACAGCGGTTTCCGGTAATAAATTCATTCCTGTTCGGGATGGTACATTATAAAGCATAATTTTTAATGAAGTCTTTTCAGAAATATATTTATAATGTTCTACCAGACTGTCCTGCGTGCCTTTATTGTAATAAGGGTTTACGATCAATAATCCGTCAGGATTAAATTCTTCTGCCGCTTTATTTAATTCAATAATGTGTGCCGGATTATTACTTCCGGTTCCGATAATAATTTTACATTTCCCTGCTGCTTCTGTTATAACGGTTTCTGTAATTTTTTTTCTTTCTTCATTGGTAATTACGGGAGATTCGCCTGTAGTGCCAAGAATTACAATAGCATCAATTTTATTTTCAATCTGGTGTTTTACAATTTTCTTAAGCGATTTGTAATCAACATTTTTATCCCTGCCAAATGGTGTAATAATCGCTGTCCCTGCGCCTTTGAACATATTTCTTCCGTTAAAATGATTAGAATT
>PFVA01000122.1 GCA_002790365.1 Ignavibacteriales bacterium CG_4_9_14_3_um_filter_30_11 | reverse complement strand
AAAAAATAATTGAATTTGCTGTTTCATTTTTATCCTCATAAATTATTTAATGCATTATATCTTCATCTGCAGAAGGTCCGTATAATGCAGGTACAGGAATATCATTTAATTAATCTAAGATATACTCCAAGTTGTGCATTGTGATGTATTAAATGATGAAGTACAAAATTTTGAACAACTGAAATTTTTGGCATAGTGAAAAGTACTTTTCCGCTATTTAACAGACTCCAGTTTTCATCCAATTTTTCATCTGCAGTATTTTCCAAACATTTCATACTGGATTTAAAATTCTTCTCAAACATATCCATTAATTCTTTTTGATTTGAAATGTGAGTTGCTAAATCACCAATTGAGTAAGATTTTTCGTGAGGTTTCCATCCAAACTTATCATCTGGAACTCTCTCAATATTTTTTTTAGCATTTTTAGCAATTTGATCATATTGAATTGATAAAGATTCTATTCTTTTAATTTATGCTTCGTTATTTAATTAACTTAAAAATCTACTGCTAATATCAGGTGAAGGAATCATACAGAAATCCTTTTTGCCAAACCATTTATATCTGTTTTTAGAAATATAAAGATAAACAAAATCTCTTATGAATTTAGGGATGATTATAAATATGTAAAATATTTTCCAAAAAGAATTTAATTCTTTAGATATTAATAAAGCAGCGGTACTTTTAGCAAAAATTGTATTGTTTTTTAAAAGTACTAAAGTATCTAATTTATTATCAGTATAATTATACTTGTTTAATAATTCAGCAGCTTTTGAACTCTGAAAAGAGACAAACTTAAATTTTTCATTCTTATCTCTTTTAATAATAAAATTAACTGAAGAATTGCAAAGATTACAAACTCCATCAAAGAAAATTAACATTTATTAATCTTCTACTTTATCTAAAAAGAATGATTCAGGTTCACCTATTACACCTGCTTCATCTCTTGCAATTTCAGCTTCGGGAGCATAAATATATTCTCTGGCTTTTTCAACATCTGTAACTCTAAAAATAATTATAACATCATTTTGATCCTTTTGATCACGGAATAGTTGAACTTCTACAAGTCCATGCTTTTCTTGATCTTCTTTGTTAGAATCAAATATTCTATACCAATTGTTAAAATCAATAACTGTATGTCTTACATACAAATAAGCCATTTATCTAATCTCCTTATTAAAGTTAATATAATTTATTTAATTGTTGGTTTTCCCATCCATAGCCAATAGATGTAATCAAATAATGGGGGAGTTAAATCTAATTTTCTTAATTTCGTATTTATTTGTGCTCTATGATAAGAGCTATGAAATACGACTTGGAGCATGGTCTCTTTAACCGAAACTTCTTCAGGTTTTTTTCCAATTTTTTTTTCTAATCCATTTGTCCAAGGTATTTTAGCTATTTCAATATATCTTGATTCCGGTACATCAGAAATAAATTTATTGAACTTAATATAATTCTCTTTTCCCCATTTTATAATTTGTTTTATGCTATCAAATTCATTTTTCTTAGGATACTCTAATTTCTCATTTTTCCATATTTTAAGATATAGAAATTGTACAAGATGAATGTGATATAATAGTTCCATTATTTTATCATTACTTTCTGCTTTTGGTGAATTTTCTAAAACTTTCCATAATTCATTATCTGCCCAATGCATATGATGGAAAAACTCTTTAATTAAAGTTTGATCTTCCATTATTTACCTCTTATTTCATGCCCAAATGGCGTAAGAGCTAATGATGCTAATTTTAAGTGTTGTTTGGCAAATGGTATTCCTATAATTGTTAATGCTAAAAGTAAAGCTAAAATAAGATGAGTTGCGGCAATCCAAATACCACCAAGTAATATCCATACGATATTCATAAATATTGATAAACATCCGTTAGCAGATTGTTTTGAAACTACTTCTTGACCAAAAGGAATAAGTGCTAGAATTGCTAATTTGAAACATTGAACACCAAAGGGAATACCAATGATAGTTATGCAAAGTAGAAATCCCGAAATAAAATATTCTATGCAGATAATTAATCCACCGAAAATTATCCACAATATGTTGCCAATTAAACTCAATACTTTTTCTTTATATATTTAACTGATTCTGAGATTATTTTTTTCAGAATATTTATTTTAATATCAACAAGATCATTAATATATAAATAAGATTTTCCGTTTTTATATTTTCCAAACTTACTCATTAAGTCTTCATATTTTGAGAACACAGCCATTATGTATAATGTTAGATTTTGTTTTCTAGGTGAAAACCCAGCAATAAAAAAATCACCTTCTCTACCGCTTTCATATTTGTAGTGGTAGTTACCAAAACCAACAATCAACTGGTCCCACATCTTCGGTTCTTCTTTTGTAATATTTTTCATTAATTCTAAAACAGTAAAACAATCTTGTAGTCTTTTACCTGAAGCAGCTTTTTTCAAAAAAAATTCTACACTTTCTGTGTTTACTTTTGTTTTTAATTCAGCCAAATGAATACCTTAAATTAATTTGAATCTAATTCTTAAAATTCCGTTTTCGTAATTTGTGGAAATTATTTTAAATTCTCCAATCTCAATAGTGTTTTTTACATGATTTCCAATACAGGGACAAGAATCGTAATCACCGATATGAATAATTCTAATTTCATCCCCGGTATCTTCGGGAAGTTTGTTTAGATTAAATTTTTTTATTGCTTCTTCTTTATTGAAAAAATCTTCTCTTACTTCTTCTTTAGATTTTATTACTTCATTTACTTTAGACTCAATATTAAAAACTTCCTTCTCAGTTAAATCTCTTTCAAAGTGGTAATCTACTTTAGATTTTTTCTTTTCTATATGTGCGCTAAATGATCTGCCACAATTAAACATTCTAACCATAGTTTGATTTAGAATATGTTCTGTTGAGTGCATTTTAGGATCATATTGTTTCATAATATTAAGTCTTTATTTCTCTGTTTATATCAACCCAATAACCCCAGAAAATTAATAACCATTGTGATAATGCCAGATAAACTAATGGTTCTGTTGAATGGGGAGATAGACCAAATAAATTGCTAAAATAAATAATGAACAGAAAAATTATTAATGACCACAAACTCCAAGTTCCTATTTTATTCTTAGTTTGAATAAACTTAAGATAGACATATACTCCAACAATAAATATCAAACCTTCAATTGCAATTGTACCAATCAAAGAATACCATAAACCTAATCCAAAATGACCAATAAACATATAATATACTTTTAATTCATTTACATTTAGGTTTCAAAATAAAAGCTGTCAGCTATCTGCTGACAGCCGAAAGCTTTCTACCACAACCACCCAAAAACACCGGCAGTTAATAATCCGTAAATAAGCCCATCAAAAGTAGAGAAGAATACATATCTAAAAGATTTTTTTAACCAAATATACCCTTGCCAAACAGCAAGAGAATAACCAATAAATGCTGTGCATCCGACAAATCTAAAAATTTCTAGGTATGAACCACCAACAGGTAAAGCATGAAAAGCAATGTATGCAGCAAAAATACTTACAACAATACAAAAGAGAAACCATTGAAATAAATATTTACCCATTTTAGGCATTCCGTTTTCAAAAACAGTTAACATTCCAACTGGTCCATTATTCATTTTTTCTACTTGAGCTGGCTCCTTCATCTCTTTTGATGTTCCACAAAATGGGAAATGATAGGACCCGGGGGAGATATTTAGAGAGCGAAGTGTATTCATCACCTCATTTTCATCCTGAAGTTTCTGGAAATCATTTTTATGATAAGTAAACATCATATGAATTACAGAACTTGCTAAAAATACTACTGCTGCAGAAACAAGTATGGGGAGCCAAAGTGCTGATAGAAAGGCCATTTGAACCTCCTAATATTATTTAAAAAAAATGGATAATTTCAATTTTATTTTACTTTTAGACTTAATTAAAAGGTCTCACTTAGATATTATTCAACTTAAAAAAACAAGGTCTATTTTGCAAATAAAAAAAACTAAATGAAGTTTTTAAACTTGTCCAAACTTTACTGAATTAAGATTTGATTTTAATGATGGATTATCTTGAATGTCCATATTATCTCCCTATAAAAAAGTAATAAACCCGGATTTTCCATTG
>PFVA01000249.1:3519-4167 GCA_002790365.1 Ignavibacteriales bacterium CG_4_9_14_3_um_filter_30_11 | reverse complement strand
CGGTCATTACAGAGTCCTCGAAGAACCAAGATGCATTGGCTCTAATCTTGCCGTCGCTATCAGTAAAGAGTTGAAACAATGACTGATCATCAACTGAAATAGAGTCATCAAGTAACTTAACTATTGAAGTAATAACTCTCTGGGCTTGGGGTAGGGTTTTATTATTCTCAAGTTCATTGAGTTCTTTCTGAATATCTTTGATTTGTTCTGGTACTTTATTACTCATTTTTATTTACATAAAACAACACACTCTCAACCTTCTTAGGAGTTAAAGCTTCTTCATCAGGAGTATTTTTATCAATCTCTTTCGCAACCTTAACCAGATCCCTAAGATCATCTTGATACATATCTCCTTTATTCTTTTGACGCATTATAGTGCGTTTAAGTTTATCGATCTCACGTTTATAGAAGATATTTCTTGTCTTGAATACATCACGAACAAGGTCTATCTCTGCCTGTTCATATCCATTTTCGTAGAGTAATCGTAAAATAGTATTTTCCTGACCGATCAATGACCCTGTTTCTTCTTGTCCGAAGTATTGAATAACCTTAGACTCTAATTGATTTTTCACTGCTACCTTATCGACAGTAATTTGATCTTTGGATCTCTTATTATCTTCAGGATTTGTTCTTAGCCACTCAAGAGCT
>PFVA01000249.1:0-3355 GCA_002790365.1 Ignavibacteriales bacterium CG_4_9_14_3_um_filter_30_11 | reverse complement strand
ATCTTTTATATAACCTGTAAAGATTATGTTATTTATTTTATTTTCTTTTGCTAAGTTTTTTATTTTTATCGCATATTCGTCTTCACCCCTGCTCGCTTCACCAATTATTATAAATTTTAAATTATCATGCTTTTTATTTAATTCAATTGCTGATTCTAAAAATTCTTCGTGCCCTTTGCCGGGGCTTAATCTCCCCATCATACCAATAACCAAATCATGTGTTTTTATTCCCCATTTTTTCCTTCCATTTATTTTCATCTCTTCATTTGAGAAATAATAATTTGTATTTATTCCATTATGCAACAATACTACTTTGCTTTCATCTAAAGGACAGGTTTCCAAAAGATTTTTCCTTATCACATTGCTAATTGCAAATACTTTAGTAACTCTTTTATATATAATTCTATGAAGAAGATCTTTTTTGATAATAAACGAACCAACATGTTTTGTTAAAAATAATGGTGTTTTATTTCTTATAAATTTTAAGCCTGGAACTAGTAACCAAAGATCCTTTGAGGCGTGCGTATGAATTATATCATATTTATTTTTTTTTATTAAACTATCTATAGATAAAATATTAAAAGGAAAAATTAAATTATTGGCACTCAGTGGATAAATTAAAATTCCTAAATTATTCGCTTCTATATGAATTCTGGAATTCTTGGTACAAATTAGAGTTACTTCACATTTCCTGTCAAGTAATTTTTTAATTGAAGTAATGGTTATCATTTCCATTCCACCCCAACTTTTGGATAAACAAGAATAGAGAATTTTCATAAATATATTTTATTTTTATAGATATTCTAAAAATTAAACAAAAATAATTTTATAAAAGCTAGAATGTTTTTAGTATGGCTGAATGAATGAATGTTATTGTGTAAATATTAAGAGTATTTTTATTATTTATTTTTTCAGTCATTCAGACATACATTCATACATATTTTATCAGTATATTTTCTTTAGTGTTGCTTTACTGAAATAATGTGAGAGAATTTCATCAAATTTATAACCATTAGCAGACATAACCGCAGCACCAATTTGACAAAGTCCAACACCATGCCCCCAACCAGCTCCTTTGATGACAAATGTTTGAGGTATTCCTTCTTTTATATTTTGCTTTTCAATAATAATTGCAGAACTGTATAAATGTGTTTCAGATAAAATTCTTCTTATCTCTAATTCTTTACCAATAATTATTGTTTTTTTGGAACCAATAATTTTTAGTGTAATTAGTCTCCCCGAATCTCCTCTTTCGCCCGGAATTAAATCTATAATATCACCAAAATCAATATTGGTTTTTTCATTAATTATTTTGGAGATGGTTTTTTGATTGTATTTCACTTCCCATCTATAAAAATCATTTGTGCTTTGGTCATAATCTACAAGAATATTTGAAAGTGTATTTGCATCAGTAGTATTACAAAATGCCGGTGGAGAATTTAATATCCATTTTTTAGAACAATTTTCATCAGAAAAATTTAGACTGTAATTTTCTGGTTCATATTTATAATCAATAACCGAAGTTAAGTAATCAATTTTTTCAGGTTCCCAGACATTTTCAAATGATTCTGTAATTCCGCCGCAACATTTGGAGTAACGGGTATCACAAACATTGTTTTTATATGTAAGCACAAGACCAGATGTTTCATTTACAGCTTTTAACGCCATGCCTGTAGAAAGTTTTGTTATACCATGATATCTTTGACAATGATCTGAAGCACAAACATCATAATTTTTATGTTCCTCTTGTTTTGTCCAGGTAATATGTTCAGCATTTTTTTCTTTAACTATGTTTTTATTTTTTAATTTTTTTGCCTTTGTGTTTATGTGGTTAAGAAGCCAGCTTCTTGAAACAACAGCGTGTGCTTTTAATGCTTGTAAAGATAATTTATCACTCATCTCTGAAGAAATAACACTACTTAGATAATCTTCAATTTTTATAAGATTTATAACAAGAATTTTATTTTTCCATTTTTTTAACTGTAAAGATCCTCTAAACCTTTCTTTTTCTTTATTCTCCCAATGAAATTTTTCACCAACTTTTATTTCCTTAAAAAGAAAATATTCTATTATTTCATTTGATGGGTTAAACTTTATTTTCTCATCAACTTCGATCGTCTTTTTATCATAACTCAAAACTATTTTATTGTTTTTTATTTCTGTACTTATTTTACCATTAAAAAGTTGTTTAAACCCTTGCACAGTATAGTCTCCATAAAGACTAAATTCTATCTTTTCTTGTGAAAAGATCCCGACTTTTATTATAGGATGTTTAACTGTTAAGCTCATTTAACTTTTAAGATAGAATAAAATAATACTGCCAAATATAGATAATATGAGAATGAAATTTAAGCTTGACTATTCACTACAAGTTGATAAAGAAAAGAACTTAAATAACACAAAACATCTTTGATTTGTTATTCTTCAATAGCAAAAAGGGATTTTCTTGTAAAAAAAGCATAATTTGAAGGATTGATTTTTTGAAAATAATTAGAATATAATTTATTAAAAATAAAGGAGATGTTTTTATATGGCACGCATTAATATTCTTATAATGGGAGCTGCTGGAAGAGATTTTCATAACTTTAATGTTTTTTTTAGAGACAACAAAAATTACAATGTTGTTGCATTTACTGCTACACAAATTCCAAACATTGACGGAAGAACTTATCCAAAACAATTAGCTGGAAAACTTTATCCAAATGGAATAAAAATTTATGAAGAAAAAGACCTAAAAAAATTAATTAAGAAATTCAAAGTTGATGAAATAGTTTTTTCTTATTCTGATGTTCCTTTTAACTATGTTATGACAAAAGCATCAATCGTTAACACATTGGGTATATCATTCAGATTACTTGGTGCTGATGAAACACAAATAAGAAGCATAAAGCCTGTTGTTTCTGTTCTCGCTGTCAGAACCGGTTGTGGTAAATCACAAACATCCAGAAAAATAGTGGAAGTGCTTACTGCTGCAGGTAAAAAAGTTGTTGCCATCCGCCATCCAATGCCCTATGGAGATTTAGTTAAACAAAAAGTACAACGCTTTGCAAAATATTCAGATCTTATAAAACATAAATGCACAATTGAAGAAATTGAAGAATATGAACCACATATTGCAAAAGGTGGTATTATATATGCCGGTGTGGACTATGAAGCAATTTTAAGAGAAGCCGAAAAAGAGGCAGATGTTATTTTATGGGATGGCGGTAACAATGATTTTTCATTCTACAAATCTGATGTTACTTTTACTGTTGTTGACCCTCACAGACCTGGGCACGAAATGTATTATTATCCAGGTAATACTTCTCTAAGAATGGCTGATGCAGTAATTGTTAATAAAATAGATTCTGCAGAT
>PFVA01000136.1 GCA_002790365.1 Ignavibacteriales bacterium CG_4_9_14_3_um_filter_30_11 | reverse complement strand
ATATCTTCAAAAGATATTTATTGTACAGTCATAACTTCGAGGACAAATAAAAAGTCACTTCTAAATGAAAATAATCTTAATCAGTCTATTTATAGAATAAATATCCCCAAATATTTTTTCCGTTTCTTTTTTACTATTAAAGCTGTTTATAAATCTTTCAAATTAAAAAATAATTTTGATCTTATTCACGGTTCAACATACGGGGGTGCTTTACCTGCATTCATTTTATCAATATTGTTAAGGAAACCTGCAATTTTGACTGTACATGAATTTATGTGTAAAAAATGGTTCGAGTTTGGCCATAACTTTTTTACATCTTCATTTTATTATTTATCGGAATTATTAATATCTAAAATGTCATTTAAGAAATTTATAGCGGTTTCAAACTATACCAAAACTAAACTAATTGAAGCCGGTGTTAATAAAAATAAAATTGAAGTTATTTATAATGGTGATAATGTAATATTATTAACTAATAAATTTGAAGTAGATGAACTTAGAAATAAATACGGTTACTCAAAAGATGATTTTATTTTTTTAGCTTACGGCAGAGCAGGAATCACAAAAGGATTTGAATATCTTGTTGAAGCAATTCCAAAAATTTTTGAAAAAATAAAAAAAGCTGCATTTATTTTAATATTAACCAAGGCAGATAATAAAATTTGGAAGAAAATAGAAAAATCAATTGATAAGATAAACTCAAATAGATATACATTCTGCAAGCAAGTTGAAATAAATAAATTAATAGAATATTTAGCAATAGCTGATTGCGTAGTAATTCCCTCATTATCTGAAGGTTTTGGTTTCACAACCCGTGAAGCTGTTATTTTCGGTAAAAAAATCGTTGCAACAAATGTCGGTTCTATTCCGGATGTTATTTCTGGTGATTATATTTTGATAGATTCTAAATCAGCAGATGCAATAGTTAAAGGTTGTTTAGATATTTATAATAATAATTATGCATCAAAGCTTCACAAACATTTTAATTGGGATGATACTATAAATAATTATATATCTATTTATAGGGATTTATAATTGAATAAATTAAAACACGATACCATAATTATTATTCCGGCTTTTAACGAAGAGGGGAGTATATCAAATGTTATCAATGGCTGCAAAAAAAATTTATTACAAAGCGATATTTTAGTTATAAATGATGCATCAACGGACAATACTTCTAAAATTGTAAGAGACCTAAATGTAAAAGTAATTGATTTACCTTTTAATTTGGGTGTTGGTACAGCTTTGCAAACCGGCTATAAATTTGCTGCAGATAAAAATTATAAATATATAATTCAACTAGATGCTGATGGTCAGCATAACACAAAATTCTTACCTGATATTTTTGATAAGTTGGAAAAAAAGGAATTTGATTTTATTATTGGGTCTAGATTTTTGTCTGGTGAGAAATATAAAAATCATTCCATTAGAAGATTCTGGATAAATATTTTTGCTAAATTTTTATCTCTTTTGATTAAAGAAAAATTAACCGATCCGACTTCGGGATGCAGGGCATTTAATCAAAAAGTATTAAAATATTGTATAACAGATTCTTATAACTTTGCTTATCCGGATGCTGACTTTTTATTGACACTGCATAAAATTGGAGTAAAATTTTATGAATTACCCATTGTTATGGAAAATAGAATTAGTGGCAAATCTCAATATTCAGGATTTAAGCCCCTCTATTATGTAATTAAAATGATACTTTCTATTATTATAGTTATGTTAAGAACAAAGGAATAAAATCGAGGTTAATATGAGTGAAAGATTAAATATTCTACTAATTTCCATTGCTATTTTTATTTTTGTTGGAATTATTACACTAGTAGTAAAGCGCAGATTAAATGAAGAATATTCTTTTATATGGCTACTTATTGCATTTATATTTTTAATTTTAGCATTAATGCCTGATATTGCTTTATTTTTAGCAAATTTATTTGGTACAATTCTACCAATAAATACATTCTTTTTCTTAGGCATTATTCTAATATTATTCCTTTGCCTCTATTTTTCATTAAAAATATCTACCCTTACAAACAGAGTGAAAAATCTGACCCAGCAAGTTGCACTTATGAAATCAGAAATGGAAAACAAAAGTTAATAGAATCTTAAATTATTATAGAAAACTTTTCCCATAGATACATCTAATACCAATGCCGTATGTAATTTACCCAAAAAATTCATTGGAAATGAATTTTTTGCCGAAGGCCGCTATATAAAATGTTTTTATAAAAACATTTTATATAGCGGGGTTAACCCCTGGCAATTTGTAAGAAAAACATATTGCTCCAATAACGAATTCCGAGATTTTTATATAACTAAGTATATGATCTTTATTTACTTACAAATTGTCGGCCCAGAAGGCAGATCTTCCAATGGAAAATCTGGGTTTATTATTTTACGGTATTTTTATAGCTTATAAAACTTTTCACTATTTTTATTAAGAGATTGCCACTCTTATCTATTCGCTACTAATGACATCCTGCATTTTGTCACTGCGAGGAACGAAGCAGTCTCACTTTTAGAACTTCTGAGATTGCTTCACTCGAAGACCCGTACTAATGACATCCTGCATTTTGTCACTGCGAGGAACGAAGCAGTCTCACTTTTAGAACTTCTGAGATTGCTTCACTTGAGAACCTGCCTACCGGACAGGCAGGCTCGTTCGCAATGACGATAAAGTCATTCTTTTGATATATAAAAGCAACGCTTTTATTTGTAACTCGCAATGACTGTAAAAAAAAAAGTCATTCCGAGTGCAACGAAGTGAAGCGAAGGAATCTGCCGCATCATCTTTTCTAGTAATTAAATGAGATTGCTTTCCACTAAAGGCGGATAAACTGTCGTCACTATGTTATTCCCTGGCAATGACAATACTATCTTTTCTTTTTCATTCACCTTCATCTCATTCCAACAAAATAACAAAAAGAGATGAAAAATTTTAAGTCCCTCCCAAAAGTGCGTCTTAATCTTTATGCTATTAGTAGAATTTATAACACTCTTCGTCGAATAAACCATAAGGCTCATCTAAATCGACTATGAAAAAATAAATATAAAATTAGTTTTACGGTTGCTATGCTTTATGCTTTTAAATATAACATATTTCAATTAAGAGAATAAGGCAAATAAAATATAAGTAATCAGTATTGATGTAGTATAACCTCTCTCAATAATGATTCAGAATTATTAGCAAATTTTTTTCATAAATATGCCGGAGGACATTAAGATGAATCATTTACACAAACTATTTTTAACAGCAACTTGGCTGTTGTTTCTGTATGTATTTACAAGCACAAGTTTTGCACAATCACCTTCAGATGGTGCAGCTAATGTTTCAATAACAACAACTTATGATGTACCTGCGGGTTTAGCAGGTGCACCTCTTTCTGATGGTACTGCATATGATTTATATGTATTAAATGCTACGGGCAACACTATAGTAGGTGCAAAATATGATTTTAATTATAACAATGGTGCTGGAAATACAGGTCCATCAGTTGCTCTTATAAATTATCAAGATTATCAGTGGGGTGTATGGACAGATGGAGCTAATCCAACTTCTGTAGTAGCCCTATATGGTCCGTTTACTTTTACAACTATTGGTCCAACAATTACATTGACAGGTGGCACAGTTTCTATAGCTGAAAATAGTGGAACTGCTATTCTTACTGCAACAGCTTCAGCAGCAATAGGAAAAGATTTGGATGTTATTATTGCATATACAGGTACTTCAACATTTATAACAGATTATACAAATACAGGTGCGGCTAATCCTGAACCAATTACAATTTTATCAATTGGTACAACTGGTACTACTACAATAACAGGTGTCGCTGATCTATTATTTGAAGGTGATGAAACGGTAATTGGTACTATTAGCCCTTCTGCTACATATGTAGTTGGCGGTAGTGCTCAAACAGTAACAATAATTGATGCCGAAAGAATTTCATTAATAAGAAGTACCAGCCAAGTTGATGAAGGTGCTGCTGTATCTTATTTTGCCGAAGTCAGAGATGACGGTGGTGGTAGCATCAACGGAGCTACAGTAGCAAACGGAAATGTTACA
>PFVA01000051.1 GCA_002790365.1 Ignavibacteriales bacterium CG_4_9_14_3_um_filter_30_11 | reverse complement strand
GCTATATAAAATGTTTTATAAAAACATTTTATATAGCGGCCTTCGGCAAAAAATTCATTTCCAATGAATTTTTTGGGTTTAAAATAAATTTTATCTTTTAGAATCTAAAATAAAAAACCCCTCATTTTTAGAGGGGTTCTTTTTTTAACTTATAAAGTTAATAAGTCAAATTTAGAAAGTATACCTAACACCTAACTGCATTTGCCAGCGTGAAGAGAAATTGGAGGCTGTAAATGGAGTATTATTAGCTGGAGCAGTAAATTTGTAAACATTTATGCCACTAGAAGTTGTACCGCGTCTGTCTACAATACGGAAAGTACTAAAGACACTATTATTCTCACCCCAATCGCTATTAATCAAATTCATTAAATTTTCAATATCAAGGCTTAATACAAGTTTATGACCTGTAACTATAGGTACCTCCTGGGCAATATGTAAATCAACATAACTCACCCAAGGATTTGTAGCTCCGTTACGCTCAGCAATTTTACCTCTATTAGCGCTTAAATATTCATCATTTGCAATAAAACTGTTAAAGTCCGCATACATTTGTGCATCAGGTGTAAAAACACCGCCAGATACTGTGCCTAATAATATATCACTGTCATCTCTTGGTATATAAAATAAATCGTTAGAATCAAAGCCATCATTATTTATGTCATTACGATAAATGTATGAAAACGGAGCACCATTTTCACCATTAAAGAAAACTGAGATAATTGTTGATGCATTTTTGAAGAATTCACCGGTATAAGTAACTGATGCAAAAACACGATTACGGATTTCATATTGAGATCTAGACAATACCGGATTATTTGGATCTCCGGCTATTGGGTTAAATCTCATTTGTGATCTTGCTTGTGAAGAATTAACACTGTTTAGATCTTTTGCTCTTCCTAAAGTGTAGCCTGCATTAACAGAAAAACCTCTTATAGCATTTCTTTGTACTTGGAAAGTTAGATTATAAGAATAACCTTCATCTGTGTTTTTTAATCTCAATACATCAAAGAAATTATTATTTTTTCTATCAGTTCCTCCATACAATGGTCTTGTATCATTTGGACCATTAGCAGTAAATACGGCTGGGTTGTCATGATTTTTTATGTTTAATTTTTCATATACAAAATCGTTCACTGCCTTTGTATATAAGAATTCAACAGTACCAATAAAACCAAGCGGTAGCTGGTGGTCTATACCAATGTTATATCTTAAAACTTGCGGCATTTTAAGGTCTGGGTCACTCAAATCAATTTCAGCAGTTTTTGCAGCTGAAAAAGTTCCCGGGTCACCTGGTCCAGGTTGCTTTTTAGCATCGGGTGAGAATTGAAGTGATGTTCCATTTCCTCTAACCTCTGCCAATGTGTTACCCGTATTACCATATTGATTTGAAATCCAAACATAAGCAGGTCTGCCGCTAAATATACCAACACCACCTCTTATTTGGGTTGTTTTTTTACCATCAATATCCAAGTTAAAACCAGCGCGTGGTGCCCAAAGGATGTTGCCCGATGGAGCGGAAGCTGTTGAGACTCCGGGGAAATATGTACTTACAGAATCATTATTAAGTGGATCATCTGGATAAGTTGGAATATCAACTCTTAATCCATAGGTAAGTCTAAAATTTGAACTAACTTGAAATTCATCTTGAGCATAGAAACCATATTGTCTTACAGAAAATTCTGCTGCACCATTTCCGATAAGTGGAAACACTCTTTGATAGAATGCAACCTTGCCCGCTTGTAAATCAGCAAGACTGTTATATTGGTAGAAACCACCGAATGATCTTAAGAAAAGATTTGTAAATGAGAAAAACTCATTATGTGTACCAAGCGTAAATGTATGATCACCTGTATATATTGTGAAATTATCAGAAATTTCAAAAATATCTTGGTCAAGTGCGTTTGCAGATGAAAATCTATCTGTACCTGCACGGTAAGTAACAACATCCCTTACCTCAATTTCAGGCAACAATGTAGTTTCTGGACCTCGTTTATCTCTGATAGTTGTATAACCAACTATTAATTCGTTTGCCATATTGTTACCAAAGGTACTGTTTAACTGAGCAACAACATTATTTGTAATATCCTCAAATTGATATAAATATGAATCAAAACTAAAAGATGAAGAAGATGTTCTGCTTCCCAAAATATCACTTGTAGCATTAACAAAATTGTAATGTAAATTTAATTTGTGATTATCAGATAAGTTGAAATCCAATCGAGCAAATAACTTGTCAGTTGGTCGTTTTGTTGTAAAAGCTCCATAATCACCAACTGATAATCCTCTACTACCTAAAATAGATTTCATTAAAATAGCACCTGCTTCTACACCAGTAGTTGATAAAGATTGATTTGTAGTTGGTGTATTACGCCCAGTAATTTCTCCATTTACAAAGAAGAAAACTTTATCTTCTTTTAATGGACCACCTAAACGGAAACCATATTGCCATTCTTTAAATTCATCTACGGGACTATCAACACCGACTAATTTATCGCCAACAAGGTTTTGATTTCTTCCCAAGCCAAAAACTGAACCTTGAATTTTGTTTGTTCCGCTTCTTGTTATTGCATTTATACCACCACCTGTAAAACCACTCAATCTAACATCAAATGGGGCTATAATTACCTGAAATTCTTGAATAGCATCAAGACTTATAGGATTTGTTCCTGCCTGACCTCCGGGTGTTCCTGAAGAACCTAAGCCAAATAGATCATTATACTGTGTTCCATCGATTTGAATATTATTAAACCTGTTGCTTCTTCCGGCAGCTGATGAATTAAGACCTGAAAACAATGGAGATAATTTAGCAAAATTTTGGAAGCTTCTGCTAATTGTTGGTATATCTTCAATTTGTTTAGTTGAAACATTTTGAGTAGAACCGGTACGTGCTGAACTTATTATTGCGTTTTTGTCTGCGGTTACAGTAATACCTGATAATTCTATAGCAGATTCAACCATTTTCACATCTAATTGATAATCTTGACTAAGTACCAGATTATCAATTGTGTGTGTTTTCTTTTGATATCCAACATATGAAATTGCTATTTCATATGGGCCTCCAACCCTAACAGCATTGATGTTAAATTTACCATCCAATCTTGTTGTGGTTCCATATTGCGTTCCGGTAGGAACATGCACTGCAATTATTGTTGCACCAACCAATGGATCACCACTCTGGTCGTTAATTGAACCACTGATACTCGCAGTTGTTTGTGCAGTAATTGTAATCTGCAAAAACATTAATAGTGCTGCAACAATTATGAAAGTCATTTTGGTGTAAACCTTTTTCATAAATGATTCCTTCTTAAGTTATTTAAATTAGTGATTTAAGTAATTAGTATAGTCTAGCTATATTATATGACTCCTTGTTTGTTATGGATAAAATAATTAATTAAAAACTCACTCATAAATGATATGAGGTAGTATTCTTGGTTATTTAGGAAATTCTCTCGGATTGAGAGTTGAAATTTGTTGTAAAGAGATTGTATCAATTTTTCAATAATATTTTTAAATAAAATAAATAGTATAGATACTTAAATTTTTTCGGTGACTAAAAATAGTCTTTCTAAAATTCTTAATCAATATTGGATAACATAATAAAAGTTATCAAACAGGGCAAGAAATAAATTAAAAACTTTTCATTTTTTCTGGATGTAAGTTCTCAATAAAAAACTTAATAACTCATCTTTCAGCTTTGCGTAACATCAGTTATTAATTATTTATTACTTGCAACAATCTTTACCTTTTTGTGCATTTCTAAATTTTCTGATCAATAAACCAATTACAAACGCTAGTATTACAATTAGCACAAATATTTTCATATTTACATCTCAAATTAAATAATAATTAGTTACATTTTTGTTTCAATATCAACAAAAAAAATATTTTTAGTAAAATAATTAAAAAATAAAATTCACATTTCATATCTTTAATAACTTTGCATTTATTGCAACTATAATTGTGCTTAAGCTCATCAGTACAGCACCTAATGCCGGGCTTAAAACTATTCCCGCTGAGTATAAAACTCCAGCAGCAAGAGGAATAGCAAATGCATTATAACCTGTAGCCCAAACTAAATTTTGAACCATTTTTTTATAAGTTGCTTTTGCTAATTTTATAATTGCTAAAACATCCAGCGGATTGCTCTTAACCAAAACTGTGTCTGCAGTTTCAACCGCTATATCTGTACCGGCTCCTATTGCAATACCAACATTTGCCTGTGCTAAGGCCGGTGCATCGTTAACCCCGTCGCCAGTCATTGCTACTATATATCCATTGTTTTGTATTTCTTTAACTTTTTCAGATTTTTGATGTGGTAAAACTTCTGCAAAATAATCATCCAATTCCAATTCTTCAGCTACCCATTTTGCAAATTGTTTATAATAATTGTATGCTCTATCAAAGACCAACATACTATGTGCGGGTACTGTTATTTGTGTTAAAAAGTTTTTGTCGTGCACTTTTGCTGCTGTTATATGCACAAACTTAGCAACAGATTGCACTGCATCTATTAGCATATGAACCTTTAATCCACCTTTCTTTTTCCCATCATTCTTCGGATTTCGTCCTACTCCTTTTAGGATATCGCTGAATAATCTGATTGTAGATGAATCTATTATTAGTAGTTCTTTAAATGTTAGTCCGTATGTTCGGCTGTCCGACAGAAAACTCTCATATTGTTCTACAAGTTTATAATATAGTGCCTCAAAAAATGAACTATCTCGGCTTCTTAAGCCATCGCCTGCAGTACTTTTTGCCGGGGCTTTCTGCAGCCCAAGATGATTTAATTTTCCGCTTAATGCCTTCAATCCTTCGCATATTTCTCCCATTGAATCACATCGGCTTAATATTCCAAAGAGCATTGATCCCAGCTTTTGAATGTTTTATAGTAATGATCACTCATTTTCTCTTTTACTAAACTTATAATGGTTGCCTTATCTATAAGTTTTAGTATTTGTCCGAATATCGGCTGTCCGACAAATTTTATTTCCGTATCTTTATCCATCTCGTTCTCTTGTTTGTTTTTGGTTACAACAAAATTACGACATTCGGGAGCTACTTCTTATAGTAGCTCCTTATTTTTTTGTCGGTTAGTAGTGATTTATAATATAATTTAATTTGTAAGATCAAACACTTCTAATTTTATAAATTTTTAAAAAATTAATGAGCAATTACACCGCCTAAAAAGCTTGTAACAGATACTATTAAAAATGCTAATGTAGCTATCAACCAAGCATATTTTTTAAGTTTATTTACAAAAAGGAAGATACTCCAAACTACAATTGTTGCAATAGTTACAATACCAAATGTTCTGTGTAAATGAACAAGCCAATCTTTTGCAGTTCCTTCAAATGGATCCATTTGATTTGTTCCGGTTAAAAATGCAATTATTGAAAACAGGGCTGCCGATAAAACCATAACTTTTATGGTATGATCAAATTTTTGGTATTTAAACTGAAATAATGAAAAGAAAAAAGACATAACTATCAGTACGATTGGAAAATGGATTATTTTGTTATGAATATGTTCCAAGAAAACATCTTTAATAGTTAATTCAAAATCTTCAGTCACTTCAGAATTATCGTGTACAATTGTTCCATTTGCAAAAGAAAGTGAATCATTAACCATAACACCGTTAACAGCAATAGTATCTCCGTTAACAACCGTTACAGTATCCTGTCCTTTTTTATGTTTCTTATCACCATGTGCAAAATTAATTCCCATAAATAGAATGCTTATTAAGATGAAATAAAGAAATGTCTTTTTCATATTGTTCCTTTTAAGTTGTTCCTATTAAATTACAAAAGCCTGAAATTAAATTAGACTTTAGTAAAAGATTTGATAATTAATTAACTTCGAAACCGTTATTTAATAAATTCTCTTTAGCTTTTTCAAGAGAAACTTCCTTGAGTTTCATTCCGCATAAGGGGCATTTGCCGGGATTATCAGATATAACATTCCAGTCCATTGCATCCTGAAATACTTTACCGTCTTTGTTTTGGTCAATTGAAACTAAGTCGATAACTCCTTCCCTTACTATTGAATTTTCAGTTTTCATTTTTGTTTTGCCCTTCATATTCATCTTATCTTTCATGTTTTTCATCATCTTTTTGTGCTCTGAATTTTTCATCATCATTTTGCAAGAATCCGGCATTGGTTCTTTATCCATCATCATTTTACAAGAATCCATAATTATTTTTTTATCTATTGGTTTATGATCTTTTATTTTATTGTTCGAGTTACCATTAGTTTGAGAATAGGATATACTTATCAGTATAAATATTGTTAATGCAATTACAGAAATTGGGTTGAAGATTTTGTTTTTCATTTTATCACCTTTTGTTTTGCTTATGTTAGTTTATTTATAATAGAATAACAAAAATTATTTATTTTTATTTGTCTTAGTTTGCAACTAATAACATATTTTCCTTCTTCATTTCTCTTCTTTTAAGTGCATAGAAAATTGCGGGGAAGATCGTTAATTCCATAAGAAGACTGGTGAAAATACCGCCTGCCATAGGAGCCGCAATTCGTTTCATTACATCAGCACCAGCCCCGTGCCCCATTAGTATGGGGAGTAAACCAAAGAATAATACAAGTACTGTCATCATTTTAGGGCGAATTCTTTTAACAGCTCCTTCGAATATGGATGATCGTAAATCAGCAAATGATTTTAAATCCCCCCTCTTCTTCCAGTTTTCATATGCTATGTCGAGATAGAGCAGCATTACTACTCCCGTTTCTGCACTGACACCAAGCAGTGCTATAATGCCGACCCAGACCGCAACACTTAAATTGAATCCAGCTAAGTAAAGGTACCATACAGCACCAACCATTGAAAAGGGAAGGGCAAGAAGAATGATTCCTGTTTTAACAAAGGATTTAGTGTTGAAGTAAAGAAGCAGTATTACTAATAATAATGTTATGGGAATTACTAACGCTAATTTCTTTGCGGCACTTTCCATATATTCAAATTGTCCGCTCCATATTATTGAATAACCCTGCGGTAGTATTAATTTTTCATTAATGATTTTCTGCGCATTCTTTACATAAGTACCTACATCAATGTTTTCAATATCAATATAAACCCAAGCGTTTGGTCTAGCATTTTCTGATTTTATTACCGGGGGTCCTTTTTTAATTTCTATATCACCTAACTCATCAAGTGGAATATTTCCACCACCCTGTAATGGTACCAGTACTCTTTTTAGCGCTTCTATATTTTCTCTGTAATCTCTCTGGTATCTTAAGTTAACTGGATATCTTTCTAACCCTTCCACTGTCTTTGTAATATTCATTCCGCCAACAGCAGACATAAAAACATTTTGAACATCGCCTATTGTTAAACCATATCTTGCGATAGATTGTCTGTCAATTTCAAAATCTATATAATTTCCACCCACAGCTCTTTCAGCAAATACTGATCTTGTACCAGGGATTGATCTGGTAACTTGTTCAATCTCTTTACCGATTCTCTCAAGAATATTAAGATCTGGTCCACCAATTTTTATTCCAACAGGAGTTTTTATACCGGTTGAAAGCATGTCAATTCTTGTTTTAATTGGCAATGTCCAAGCATTAGTGAGACCTGGAATTTTAATAGCGGCATCCATTTTATTTATTAAATCATCAACAGTCATACCATCAGGCCATTCATCCTGAGGTCTTAATTGAATGGTAGTTTCTACCATTGATAATGGTGCGGGATCTGTAGCGGTTTCAGCCCTTCCAATTTTTCCGAATACTGATTCAACTTCAGGGAATGTTTTAATAATCCTGTCTGTCTGCTGAATTATCTCCCTTGCTTTCGTAATTGAAATTCCGGGCAGAGTGGTTGGCATATACAACAAGTCTCCTTCATAAAGCGGAGGCATAAACTCCGAGCCTAACTGTGAGAAGGGGACATATGTAATAGCAACAACAATTATTGAAACTCCTATAACCCACCAGCGTGTTTTCATTACAAAATCTACAACTGGGTGATATATATTCATTAAGAATCTTGTTATAGGGTTTTCATCTTCCTTCTTCATTTTACCGCGTATGAAGTAACCCATCAATACAGGAACAATCGTAATTGCAAGAATTGCACCTGCTGCCATTGAATAAGTTTTGGTAAATGCTAACGGCTTGAATAACCTTCCTTCCTGAGCTTCCAGCGTAAATACTGGTAGGAATGAAACTGTGATAACCAATAGTGAATAAAATATTGATGGTCCTACTTCCTTGGATGATTCTAGTATAACCGCCCAGTGTGGCTTCTGTTTTTCTATCGGTAAAAGTTGGTTATGCAAAATATGGGAGTGCGAGTTCTCCACCATTATTATTGCCGCATCCACCATGGCGCCAATTGCAATAGCTATTCCACCAAGCGACATTATATTTGCATTGAGTCCCTGGAGCTTCATCACAAGCAAAGCTGCCAGAACAGCCGTGGGCAATGTAAAAATTGCAACAAGTGAACTACGGATGTGAAGAAGGAAAAGAATGATTACTAAAGCAACTATTAATCCCTCTTCTATAAGCTTATCGCCAAGATTGTCAACTGCTTTTTCGATTAAAGTTGATCTGTCATATACCGGCACTATCTGTACATCGGGTGGAAGCGAAGCCTGTAATTCTTTCAGTCTTTGTTTTACTTTATTAATTACTTCTAAACCATTTTCTCCAAATCTTTGAATAATTATTCCGCCTACAACTTCTCCTTCGCCATTTAAATCGGCTAAGCCTCTCCTTAGTTCAGGGCCTAAATCTATGTTGGCTACATCTCTTAAATAAATAGGTGTACCACTATTTTTATCTTTGCCAATTGCAACATTTTTCAAATCGTCTACACTTTTTATATATCCTAATCCTCTTACCATAAATTCGGTTTCACCCATTTCCATTAGCCTTCCGCCAACATCATTGTTGCTTTCTTTGATCGCCATCTTTACTTTATTTAATGGAATATCATAAGAAGCTAATTTGGTGGGATCAACATTAACCTGGTACTGTTTAACATATCCTCCAATACTTGCTACTTCTGAAACGCCTGGAATTGCGGTCAATTCATATCGAAGAAACCAATCCTGAATTGATCGTAATTCCTGCAAACTTTTAGTTTTTGATGTCAGTGCGTATTGATATACCCACCCTAATCCGGTAGCATCCGGGCCTAACTCTGGTGAAATCCCTTCGGGCAGTGAGCTTCGCATCGAACTTAAGTATTCAAGTACCCTGCTTCGTGCCCAATAAAGGTCAGTACCGTCTTCAAAAATTATATAGACCATTGAGAACCCGAAAAACGAGTATCCTCTTACATCTTTTGCGTAGGGAACAGATAACATTTTTGTTGTCAGTGGATATGTCACTTGGTCTTCAACTATTTGAGGACCCTGTCCGTCATATTTTGTAAATATTATTACCTGCACATCACTTAGATCTGGTATTGCATCTATAGCTGTATTTATTATTGCCCAAATTCCTCCGAGCAATAAAGCTACAGTCATTATTATAACCATCAATTTATTGTTTATAGACCATTCTATAGTCTTTGTAATAAATCCTTCTTTATTTTGTCCGTTTGTTGTCATTTTTAATCTCCATAATTTTCTCTGTGGTTCTCTGTGCTTTCTGTGGTGGTAAAGAAATATTAACCGCAGAGTGCACAGAGCAAACAGAGATTATTTAAACTTGTATCCATTTTTTTTAAGATTTTCTTTTATTTCGTCAATACTAAATTCTTTTAAAGTCATACCGCATTCTGGACAGATACCTGGTTTATCAGAAATAACATTCCAATCCATTACATCTTGAAATAATTTTCCGTCTTTGTTTTCGTCAATTATCTCTAAGTTTATTATTCCTTTTCTTATTAATTCACTATCATTCATTGTTGAGTCTTCTATAATTCCGAGCTTATAAGTTTTTGTATTTTCTTCTTTAAATTGATTTAATGCTGCTTTCAAATTACTTTCAGAGTCGATTAAGAATTGAGAAGATGTAACAATAGTAGTTCCTTCGTCTATACCTTTTAAAACCTGATAGTAACCATTAGAATAATTACCAAGTTCAACCTCAATTGGTCTAAATTTACCATCACCTAGAGATATAATAACAACATTTTTTTGCCCACTTCTTATTATTGCTTGTTCCGGTACAAGAGGATAATTTCCAATATTTTTACCGGAGATTTCTATTGTTGCAAACATTGAAGGTTTTAATTCATTTTTATAATTAGGTATGTCAAATCTAACTTTTACGGTTCTGGTCTTTTCATCCAATGTTGGATAAATGAAGGTAACTTTACTGTTAAAAATTTTACCGGGCAAAAAATTAAAAGTAATATTAGCCAAATCACCAACTTTTATTTTTGATAGTTCATATTCATAAACATCGGCTATTAACCAAAGGTTTTTTAAATCTGCAATTTTTAACATAATTGTACCGGGCATAATTTTTTCACCTTCAACTACTTCTTTACTAATTACCGTTCCATCAAAAGGTGCATAAAGAGTCATATACTTTTGAATTTGTTTTGTCTCTTTTAATCTTTCAATTTCACTACTTGATATATCCAGTAACTCCAGTTTTTTAATACTGTTTTGTATAAGGTCATGTCCTGATTTGGCAATATTAATATTTTTACTATTTGCTACATTTTCACCATATGAAATTGCAGTTAAAAATTCTTGCTGAGCAGCTACCAAGTTAGGTGAATAAATATCTATCAATTTTTGACCCTTTATTATTTCTTGCCCTGTATAGTTTATAAATAACTTTTCAACCCAACCACCAATCTTTGTTGTTACAATAAACTCTTTCCTTTCATCTGTTTGCAAAATTCCGTTTGTAATAATTGATGAATTCAATTCACCTTTTTTTACAATCTCAGTTTTTACATTCATATTCTGTTGAATGGTACCGTCTATTTTTACAATACCTTCCGATCCAATTTCATCTTCGTAAACGGGTACAAGGTCCATTCCCATTCTTGATTTCCCTTGCTTATCATAAACTTCACTTGGATTCATTGGGGCTTTCCAGTAAAGTACTTTTTTTTCTTTATTAGTAACTAAATTTTTAGAGTTTACTGTATCAACATTATTATTGTTATTAAATAATAACAGATATATTACTATACCAATGATTACTCCAATCACAATAAAAATTAAATCTCTCTTTTTCATTAACATTTCTCCATTAAATTAATTTGTTAAACTTGTTCCGGTTAAAAATTCTAATTCTGCAATTTGCTTTAGATAATTAGTTTTTAACTTGTATAAATTGGTTTCTATTTTAAATAGTTGATCCTGAGCATCAATTACATTTATAAAATCAACTTCATCAACTTGATAACTTGCCAATGCTGATTTTAAGTTTTGATTTACTTGAGGCAATAATCCCTCTTCAAATAATTTTATTCTTTCTTCTGTAGATTTAAGTTCAGCTAAATCAGAGCCAAATTTGCTGATTAAAAATTGTAATGCTGTTGAATATTTTTCTTCATTCAGCTTTTGAAGTGATACTGATTCCTCTACTTTAGCAGTTAATTTCCCGCCATAATTTATTGGGATTGAAATTCCTAAAACAAGGCTCATCATATTGTCCAAATCTTTACCGGTTGAAGCAATCCTTTCTCTAAGTGAATATTGAACACCTAAGCTTATATCCGGATAATAATCTTTATCAGCTATGCTTTTGCTTAATTGTGCTTTCTCAACTGAATATTTAATTCCTTTTAGAAAAGGTCTGTTTTTTTCTGCAAGATTTGTTAACTCTTCTAATTTAATATTAACCGGTTTTATTGACGAAACTATTACTGTGTTAATATTATTAGAAGCTTCTTTGAATAAAAAAGAATTTATGATTGATAGAGAGTTTTTCTCCATCGATTTTAATTCTTCAATCTTATCAGAGATTTTAGTGATCTCTAACTGAACTTTTATTAAGTTTTGCTGTGTTGCGGTTGATACAGAATATTTAACACCTACTACATCTTCAATTTCTTTTAATAATTTTGCAGTTTCTTCTGCATAAAAAATTGCTTGACGAAAATAACTTAAGTCAAAATAACTCTTTGTTACTGTCTCTGTTATTTTATTAATTTCATCATTTATTTCTTGATCAATAATAAGAGTGTCTATTGCCATAAAATCTTCCATAGCAGATAATTTACCCGGAAAAGGAAATTTTTGAGTTAATCCAATTATCTTTCCTGTCATAGCTTCTTGATCAAAAGAAAACGAATTTGTAGGTAAATTTATTAGTGCTAAAGTAAGCATTGGGTCTGGCAAATTTGATTTTTGATCTATTCTATAAAATGCAATATCCCTTTTGGCTTTTAGCATTTTAATTTTAGGACTTAACTCAATACTTTTGTTTATTATTGATTTTATGTTGTTATCTTGTGCAAATTGTAAATTTGAAATTACAAACAATAGAACAACAACTGCATATAATTTTCTTTTTCTCATTTAGAATACCTTAATTAAATTTTTTATAAAATTAAAACTTCAATTAAACTGTAATTTTTAACAGTATAATTAATTGAAGAATAAATTTGTTGTTATAATTCCAGACAAGGAATTACATAAAAAGTATTATGGTATTAAATAAGAAGAGCAGAATGTGATAAGTATAAATGATTGCTGTTATAATTTGGAGGCGAATTCATCCTAGTTTTTAAAAATGAATTATTATTTATGGGGCTTAAATCTATAAAATTATTTGTGTCACAAGTTAATTGACTTAATAAATTATTAGCATTGTTAATTACATGTACAAAATCATCTTTCAATTTATTGTCATTAAAAGTTTGCACACAGCAGGGGATATTTTTTATCGAATTTTTTCCAAAATCTAAATTGTCAATTTTTTTTTCACAATAATTATCATTTATATTTTTTGGCATACATATTTTGCAAATCATTGTATCTGTTTTTAACATCATGGTGCATAAATGGATAGTAATAGGCAGACTAGTAGTAGATCCAAAAAATACTATAAGAATAAAAAATATTTGTGTCTTTTTAATCATATTATAATCTAAACATAATCCTTAAACTTAAATTAACAAAGTTTGTGCCATTAAATATTAACTAAAATTATTCATCTAGTTAATAATATTCTTATTATTGAGAATTATCCATGTTTATATCCTAATTTATAATTCCTATTAATATGTATTATAATATAATTAGTAATAGAAGATTTCAATTATATAATATTAATATTATTTATAGAATTTTAAGGTTCAATATTGCCAATTTATATTATAAAATCATAACAACTTAGGTATAAAGTCAAACTTACATCCTTTGCTTTTATTTTTACCTCTATTTATATTAACAATTCAATTTAAAATAATTATTATTCCTAATGCAGAAAATTTTAGTTAAGGATTTATCAGAATATGTAGGTAAAGAAGTTACTTTAAGTGGCTGGCTTTACAACAAAAGATCAAGTGGGAAATTAAAATTTTTATTGCTTCGTGATGGTTCCGGCATAGTTCAATGTGTATACTTCAAAGGAAATGTTTCTGAAGAAATATTTGAAATTGCTGATAAAATCGGACAAGAATCATCTATAGAAATAAAAGGGAAAGTAAAAGCAGAACCTCGCTCACCAGGTGGTTATGAGTTAGACGGAATTGACCTTAAAGTTATAGGTGAATCAAAAGACTATCCTATAACACCTAAAGATCATGGGATAGAATTTTTAATGGATCACCGCCATCTATGGCTGCGTTCCAGTAAACAATCTTCAATATTAAAAGTAAGAGCCAGAATTGTAAAAGCTATTAGAGATTTTTTTGATAACAATGGTTTTATTTTAGTTGATACACCAATTTTAACACCTGCTGCGTGTGAAGGTACATCAACTCTTTTTGCTACAGATTATTTTGATTTGGGGCAAGCATATTTAACACAATCAGGTCAATTATATGCTGAAGCAAATGCTATGGCTTTAGGTAAAGTTTATAATTTTGGTCCGACCTTTCGTGCTGAAAAATCAAAAACAAGAAGACATCTTACAGAATTTTGGATGGTTGAACCTGAAGTTGCTTTTGCAGATTTAAATGACAATATGAATCTAGCTGAACAATTTTTAGAATATGTTGTTCAGACAGTTTTAAAAGATTGCGAAACAGAATTAAAAACTTTGGAAAGAGATACTTCTTTCCTTAAAAATATAAAAGCACCTTTACCAAGAATTACATATGACGAAGCAGTTAAAATATTAAAAGACAATGGAGTTGATTTTGAATGGGGTAATGATCTTGGTGGTGCAGATGAAACAATAATTTCAAATCAATTTGATAGACCTGTAATGGTGCATCGTTATCCTGCAGCAGTAAAAGCATTTTATATGAAACGAGATCCTGAAAATCCTAAATTAGCATTAGCACTTGATGTACTTGCACCTGAAGGATATGGTGAAATAATTGGCGGGAGTCAGAGAGAAGATAGTTTAGATCTATTAATTGAAAGAATTAAAGAACACAAATTACCTCAAAAATATTTTGAGTGGTATTTGGATTTAAGAAGATACGGATCGGTTCCTCATTCAGGATTTGGGCTTGGTCTTGAAAGAACTGTAAGCTGGATTTGTGGATTGGATCATATTAGAGAAACTATTCCGTTTCCAAGAATGATTTATAGAAATACACCATAATAGGGGAATTAAAAACTTATGTCACTACAACTCATATTATTTATTTTTTTTGGTTCAATATCTGCTGTTTCTTCAGTATTAATGATTACTAGAAAAGATGTAGTTGTAAGTGCCTTATTTTTAGTACTTAATTTTGCTGGTTTAGCCGGTATTTATATCACTTTAAATGCGCAATTCATAGCTGTAGTTCAGGTTATAGTTTATGCAGGTGCAATTATGGTATTATTTCTTTTTGTAATAATGCTTTTAAGACCTGAGAATGAAAAGAAATTCCTAGAAGCTAATCCTTCTATAAAAATATTTGCCGTTATAATTGGTGCGGTTATTTTCTTCCAGCTCATTTATCTAATATTTTTTAACAATGCTCATAATCCAACTAATGTCGGAATTGAAGAAAGTATAAAAGCCGGTACAATAGAAGAAATAGGTAAACAACTTTATACTAATTATATACTTCCATTTGAAGCAGCGGGATTTCTATTATTAGCTGCAACTATTGGTGCATTAGTTTTAGCAAAGAAAAAATTTGGATAAGGAATTATGGAATTATCAATAGGATATTATTTAGTACTTAGTGCTTTTATGTTTATCATAGGAGTAATTGGTGTACTTATTAGAAGAAATGCTATTGTTGTTTTTATGTCTATTGAGTTAATGCTTAATTCTGCGAATTTAACTTTAGTAGCATTCTCATCATATTTGGGTAATTCAATTGGTCAGCTTTTTGTGTTTTTTGTAATGACTGTAGCAGCCGCTGAAGCTGCGATAGGCTTAGCAATAATTATTGCTATGTTCCGTAATAAAAAGACATTAAATATTGATGAAATAAATATCCTAAAATGGTAAGATATTTGAATTAAAAAATAAAAAGTCAAAATGGGAAATGACAAAGCAAAATTCAAAATTAAGCTTAATAAGTAACTTTATGATTTTGCATTAAGACTTATAAAATTTTTAGATTCTTTACCAAAAGATAATGTATCAAGAAGACTCGGAGATCAGTAATTGAGAAGTGAAACAAGTATTCTTGGTAATTATATTGAAGGACAATCAGCAAGCAGTAAAAAAGATTTCACATATTATTTTAATACTTTTTTGAAATCTTCAAATGAAAGTAAATTATGGCTTTGTTTTACTGAGAGATAGTGGAAGAGCTAATAAAGAAGTAGCAGATGAGTTCTTAAAAGAAATTTATGAAATTAGTAAAATTTTTGCATCTAGTATTCTTACTTTAAAAGGTAAAAGATAATTTTACATTATAATATGTAATTTTAATATTAAATTTTTCAATTTTTATACGGTATATAGATAAGAAAATATGGTAGATATTATATATTTAACTGTCCTTCTTCCTTTACTTGGTTTCCTAATAAATGGAATATTCGGTACTAAAATTAAAAATGAAAAAGTAATTGGAATTATTGGAAGTTCTGCTGTTGGATTATCTTTCATTATCATATTACTCTCATTCTTTCAAACATTAGCACTACCTGAAGAAAACAGAAAACAAATTATTGAACTTTTTACTTGGATAAATGCAGGCAATCTGAATATAAATATTGCCTATCAGGTAGATCAGTTATCCTTAATAATGGCATTGGTTGTAACAGGGGTTGGCTTTATAATTCATGTTTACTCAATCGGTTATATGCATGGTGATAAATCTTTTTGGAGATTTTTTGCCTACCTCAACTTATTCATCTTTGCTATGATGAATTTAATTCTAGCTGATAATTTTGTTCTTTTATTCTTAGGATGGGAAGGTGTTGGTCTTTGTTCTTATCTACTTATTGGTTTTTGGTATGACAAAAAATTTGAAAAGAGTACAACTTCTGAAGCAGGGAAAAAAGCTTTTATTGTAAACAGAATTGGTGACTTTGGATTTTTGTTAGGAATGTTTTTAATTTATTTAACATTTGGGAGTCTAAATTTTTCGGAAGTTTTTGCAAGAGCTGGTGCTTCCGGAATTCCGGAATCTACTTTTAATTTTATTGCATTATTTTTATTTATTGGGGCAACAGGTAAATCAGCACAATTACCTCTTTATGTTTGGCTTCCGGACGCAATGGCAGGACCTACTCCGGTGTCAGCTTTAATACACGCCGCAACAATGGTAACAGCAGGTGTTTATATGGTTGCCAGATGTTCAATAATTTTTGTCTCAGCTCCGGCAATATTAACTGTTGTTGCAATTGTAGGTTTAGTTACAGCTTTATTTGCTGCAACCATTGGTCTTGTTCAAAATGATATTAAAAAAGTTTTGGCTTACTCAACAATTTCGCAACTTGGATATATGTTTTTGGCTTTGGGTGTTGGTGCTTTTTCAGCAGGTATTTTTCATTTAATGACTCACGCTTTTTTTAAGGCACTTTTATTTTTGGGTGCCGGTTCAATTATTCACGCAATGCACGAAGAACAGAACATTCAAAATTACGGCGGATTAAAAAAATATATGCCAGCAACTTTTACAACTTTTTTGATAGCTTCATTAGCAATATCAGGCATTCCTCCGTTGTCAGGATTTTTTAGTAAAGATGAAATACTTTGGTTTTCATTTGCAAATGGAAATATTTTATACTGGGGTGTTGGTGCATTCACAGCTTTGTTAACAGCATTTTATATGTTCAGATTAGTTTATCTCACCTTTATGGGCAAAGAAAGAATTGCTAAGGATAAAAACCCACACGAGTCCCCAAAAGTAATAACCACTCCTTTAATTGCATTGGGAGTTCTTTCAGTAATAGGAGGATTTATCGGAATTCCTGCACTATTCTCAGGTGAGGGCGGCAACAAATTTGAACATTGGCTTGAACCCATTTTTAAGAATGCTGAACTAAAATTAGCACATTATCAAACATACCCTCATTCAACTGAAATTACATTAATGATAGTTCCTATTATATTGGCTGTAACCGGTATTATGGTTGCAAGAAGTATTTATTTAAAGAATCCTTCTTTTGCTGATAAAATGAAGAGTAAGTTTTACGGCATTCATAAAATTTTATGGAATAAATATTTTATTGATGAATTTTATAATTGGCTAATAGTAACACCAATTTATAAATTATCAGAATCAGTGCTTTGGAAGATAACAGATGCAAAATTAATTGACGGCACAGTAAATGGTCTTGCATCAATTATTAATTCTATTTCAACAAGGATAAGGAAATTTGAAAACGGTATTGCACAATTCTATGCTTTAATTATGGCTGTTGGAATTGCAATTGCACTGTTTTGGGTAATTTTTACTTTATAATTTTATGGAATCAAATACTTTACTTTCAATAATATTATTTCTGCCAATTCTTGGTTCGGTTTTACTTCTTTTTATAAATAAAAAGAATGAAAATCTTATAAGATATTTTGGGTTGGCAATTTCAGTTATTGTATTTATCCTCTCATTAATTATTTATTCAAATTATAATAACAATTCCGGAGAGTTCCAATTTCTTTTTAAAGTAAGTTGGATTTCAAATCTAAATATTAGTTTCTTTATCGGCATTGATGGAATGTCAATGTTGCTTATTTTATTAACGGCTTTTATCACTCCATTAACTTTAATTTCAAGTTGGTCAAGCATACAAAAGAATGTTAAAGAGTTTACTTTCTTTTTTTTAATGCTGGAAACCGGAATTATAGGTGTTTTTATTTCTTTAGACCTTTTCCTATTTTATATTTTTTGGGAACTAATGCTTATCCCAATGTATTTTATAATTGGTATTTGGGGAGGAGAAAGAAGAATTTATGCATCAGTTAAATTTTTTATTTATACAATGGTTGGTGGTTTATTAATGCTTGTTGCAATAATTTGGCTGGCAATTTATGCATCAGATTCTTTAGGTTATTTTTCTACGAACATTATTGAATTATATAAAATAGGTCCAACTATTCCTCAATCAATTCAACTTTATATGTTTTTGGCTTTTGCATTAAGTTTTGCAATTAAAGTACCTTTATTTCCATTACACACCTGGCTTCCAGATGCTCATACTGAAGCACCTACTGCAGGTAGTGTAATTCTTGCTGCTGTTCTTTTAAAGATGGGAACTTACGGATTAATAAGATTTAATTTACCTTTATTCCCTCAAGCATCAATTTATTTTGCTCCATTTATTTCTGTACTTGCAGTCATAGGCATTATTTATGGAGCTCTTGTTGCAATGGTTCAAAAAGATATGAAAAAACTTGTTGCATATTCATCCGTTGCTCATTTGGGATTTGTTGTCCTAGGAATTTTTGCAATGAATCAAGAATCTTTACAAGGTGCAATAATTCAAATGGTAAATCATGGTTTATCAACCGGAGCTTTATTCCTTTTAGTTGGTATTATTTATGAAAGGACACATACAAGAGAAATTTCAGAATATGGCGGATTAGCTAAAGTAGTTCCTTTTTATGCTTTTGCATTAATGTTTGCCTCGCTTTCATCTATAGGTTTACCCGGGCTAAATGGTTTTGTTGGTGAATTTTTAATATTACTTGGGTCTTTTCAATCTTCTGTTTTAAACAGCTGGGTCTATACAGTATTTGCAGCATCGGGAGTAATTTTTGCTGCAATATATTTATTATGGATGTATCAAAGAGTTGTGTTTGGAAAGGTAACAAATCCTAAAATGGAAAACTTAAATGATATAAATAAAAGAGAAATGTTTGTACTTTTACCAGTTTTTATTTTAATAATTTGGATTGGTATTTACCCAAGCACATTTTTAAAAGTGTCAGAAAAAACTACCAACAAAGTAATTGAACAAGTTTTCCATTATCAAAATATTACAATTAAATAAAGACTGAAATTTTAATGTTTACTAATAAAAAATTTTTCTTTTTTTCTTTATTCCTTTTATTAGGAACATTGTTTTCTATTAATTTATTTGCTGCTGGAAGTACCGTAATTGCCTCTGAAACAGAAAGTGTGGTAACACCAAGTATTTATATGCTCCTCCCTTTTGTAATTCTTTTAATTTTAATTGCAACGGGACCTTTATTTTACAAACATTTTTGGGAAAGACACTATCCAAAGATTTCAATTTTACTTGGGTTAGTAACCGTAGTTTATTATGTATATTTTTTAAAAGATTATCACAGTGTCATTCATATTTTTATAGAATATGTTTCCTTTATTGCTTTACTCAGTTCTCTATTTGTAGCTTCAGGTGGAATTCTAATAAAAATTGATCGCGAAGCAACACCAATTGCAAATATTTTATTTTTATTATTTGGTGCAGTAATTGCAAATGTAATTGGTACAACAGGTGCATCCATGTTGTTAATCCGTCCTTTTATAAAAATGAATAAGGACAGAATAAAACCATACCACATAATATTTTTTATTTTTTTAGTAAGTAATGTTGGTGGTGCATTAACACCAATTGGCGATCCACCATTATTTATTGGATTTTTAAGAGGTGTGCCGTTTCTTTGGGTTATAGAAAATGTCTGGTACATTTGGATTCCTACTCTGCTAATTATTTTATTGGTCTTTTATATTATTGATAAAAATAACCATTCAAAATTGGAGACAACTGAAGCTGTAGAATATTCTGGAAAGATAGAATTTAAAGGTGTGAAGAATTTGATTTATTTAGTAGTAATTATTGTAGCTGTTTTTATTGACCCCGGAATAATGAGCTGGGTACCAAGTTTAAAACCACTTCCATTTGGCATTAGAGAAATAATTATGTTCGGTGTAGTATTTCTTTCATATAATAAAGCTCATCCAGATATTCTTAAGGCAAACGAATTTGATTTTGAACCTATAAAGGAAGTAGCATACTTATTCGTGGGTATATTTTTAACAATGATTCCAGCCTTACAATTAATCGCAATATTTTCTCAACAAAATCACGATATGCTTCACGCAACTTCATTTTATTGGGCTACAGGAATTTTGTCTTCAGCGTTGGATAATACACCAACTTATTTAAATTTTTTAAGTGCTGCAATGGGTAAATTTTATTTAGATGTAAATGTGAAGTCACAAGTAATAGAATTTATTTTTAAAGATGATATTTTTCTTAGAGCAATTTCTGTTTCAGCTGTTTTCTTTGGTGCAATGACATATATTGGCAATGGTCCAAACTTTATGGTAAAATCTATTTCTGAAAGAGCCGGTATTGAAATGCCTAGCTTTTTTGCATATTTAATTAAATATGCTATTCCAATTTTAATTCCGATTTATACCATTATTTGGTTAATCTACTTTAGTTAAAAGGAGAAATAATATGGATAAAATAAGTGAAATAATTAAATTAAAAAAAAATGGTTTATTTTATTATAACAGAATTATTTTACCATTTGAAGGTTATTTATTAAAAGTAATTATTGATGATGAAATTATTACAGATTTTTCTACAACTTCTAAATATGCTTATGTCAAAGAAGAAGATGGATTTATGAATATTTATTTTAAAGAATTTAAAAATTTATCTGAAATCATTTCAAAATATGAAGCTATAAAAATTGTAATTGTTGAAAAAGGAAAAGATATTTTTAACATGAAAAACCACAGAAAATTAGCATTGTATTTGGAAGAAAATCATGTCTTAAAAATTGAAGCAACAGATGATGATATATTATTTATTGAGTAATTTTGGCTTTCTAATATGAATGAGTTTTTTAATCTGATACCTTTTATAATAATTTCTGTTGGAATATTACTATCAATTTTGATAGAAATGTATTCCAAAAACAGTAAAAAAATTATAGCCTGGTTTTCAATACTTATATTTCTAACTGCAGCATTTCATTCCCTATATTATGTTGACAAAGCCCAACTATACTTTAACAATATGCTGCAAGTTGGAGGAAACACAAACATTTTTATTTTCATATTCAATTTTTCTGCAGCTCTAATAGTTTTAATGTCTATTGATTATGCAGAAAAATATGGAAATAATATTGGTGAATTTTATATTATTCTTCAGATATCAGTTTTGGGTATGATGCTTATGGCGGGAGCTAAAGATTTGTTTGTTATTTTTCTTGGTCTTGAAATAATGTCAGTTAGTTTTTATGCTTTGGCAGGATTGAACAGAAACAAATTAAAAGCAAATGAAGCTGCTATAAAATATTTTTTACTAGGTGCTTTTGCAACAGGATTTATTGTCTATGGAATTGCTTTAATATTTGGTTCTACAAATTCTACTTCAATTGAACACATAGCTAATAATTTTTCTGTATTATCACATAACTTTTTATTTATTGCAGGTATTTTATTATTCTTAATAGGTTTTTCTTTTAAGATGGCTGCATTTCCATTTCATATGTGGGTACCTGATGTTTATGAAGGTTCTTCAACAACGGTAGCTGGATTCTTTTCTACAGCCGGTAAGTCAGCAGCATTTTCTGCAGTTATAGTTACACTTGGTGCAGTATTTATGCATGGAAATATTAATGTATTTGAACCATACCTATCAGTATTAGCTGTTGCTTCAATGTTATACGGAAGTATAGTTGCAATAGCACAAAACAATATTAAAAGAATGCTTGCTTATTCCTCAATTGCTCATGCCGGTTATTTATTGATTGGACTTGCTTCAGGCAATTATGAAGGCATAGCAGGTATTATTTTTTATTTAACTGCTTATACATTTATGAATCTTGGTGCATTTGGTGTTGTTGCGCTCATTGAGGGAAAAGATGAAACTAATCTTACATTTGATTCCTATTCAGGCCTTGCAAAAAGACAACCCATTCTTGCAGCAATGCTCGCAATTTGTATGTTCTCCTTAGCAGGAATTCCTCCATTTGCCGGATTTTTTGGTAAATATTATATCTTTATTGCTGCCATTAAAGCTGACTTGACCTGGTTGGCAATTATAGGAGTACTTTCAAGTGTAATAAGTGTTTACTTCTATTTGAAAGTAATAGTAATAATGTATTTCGATGAATCTGAAAAAGAAATTACATTTGTAAAAGGAAACTACGGATTACTATCTGTTGTGATTTCTGTACTTTTAGTAATACTTATCGGAATTATGCCCGGTTCATTGATAGATGTTATTACATCATTCTTAAAATAATTTATTATATTTATAGAGTATAATAAAATTATCTAATGTTAATATTCAATTAAATTCGATTCTTATTTGGGGTTTTTATGATCCCTCTATATAATATTAAAAATGTAAGAAAAGTTGACCATTATGCTATTAACAAACTTGGCATACCAAGTATCGTGTTAATGGAAAATGCATCTATTAATATTTACAATAAAATTATTTCTTTTGTTACTAATCATAAAACAATAAAGACTATTGGAATAGTATGTGGAAATGGAAATAATGGGGGAGATGGTTTTGCAGTTGCAAGGCATTTTACAAATAATAATTATTTTGTAAATGTTATGAGTTTAGGCAGAACAAGTAATATGTCTAAAGATTGCCTGATCAATTATAATATTCTAAATGAAATATCTAAAAAAAATAAAAATTTAAGAATTTATTTTTATAAATCTTTAAAGGATCTTTCCATACTAAATTCCTCTGATATAATTATTGATACTATTTTAGGGAGTGGAGCAAAAGGAGAATTAAATGAACCTTATCCTTCTATAATTAAATCTTTAAACAAAAAGAAAGCAATTAAAATTTCAATTGATTTGCCAACCGGTTTAGATTCTGATAGAGCTACAGGAAATGAAATTTTTAGATCAGATCTGACAATATCTATTGGTGCTTATAAGAAAGGATTATTCTTTAATAAAGGATTTATTAATTGTTGTAATATAGAAAATGTCGGAATAGGAATAAGTAATAAATATTTTGAAGAACTCAAAACAAAAACATATTTAATTGAACCCGAAGATATATTTAAGTCATTGCCTAAACGCGAAAAGGATGTGCATAAATACTCAGCTGGAAAGGTATTAACTATAGCTGGTTCCGGTAAATATCCTGGAGCTGCTGTACTAGCCTCAAAGGCAGTATTTAAAACTGGAGCAGGTGCATCGGTTCTTTACTTTCCTAGATCAATAAGAAACTTAGTTCAGAAAAAATTAGATGAAGTAGTTGTCCATTCTTATGATGATAATAAAAATGAATATTTGACTGAAGAAAATTTAGGTGATTTATTATCTTATATTAAATGGACAGATGTAATTTCAATCGGACCTGGTTTAGGTAGAAATAATAAAACACAAAGTGCAGTTTCTGCAATAATCAAAAGAAGGGGGAATAAAAAAATTGTAATAGATGCAGATGCAATTTTTGCACTCAGCAATAATGTTTATAGAAAAATAAATCTAAAAAATTCAGTACTTACTCCCCACATGGGCGAGTTTGCATACCTTTTGGGAATAAGCTTATCAGAATTACAAAATGATATATTAAAATATGGGAAAAAATTTGTAAAAGAGACATGTGCTTTTTTAGTTTTAAAAGGAGCTCCATCTATAATATTTACACCCAATGGCGAAATTTTTATTAATAGCGCTGGTAATTCAGGAATGGCAAAATTTGGTACAGGAGATGTATTAACTGGACTTATTGCCGGATTCGCTTCTCAAAATATTTCTTTTGAAAATGCAATATTATCAGCAGTATATTTACATAGTTTATCTGCAGATATTTTATCAATTGAAAAAACTGAATTGAGTTATACTGCTATAGAAATTTTAAATAACATTCCATACACAACAAAATTTTTAATGAGTTCTTGTGCTTAATTTTTTAATTAAAAATAAAAAAAAGATAACATATCTTTCGTTAATCTTTTATTGGCTTATACTTATTATAGCTACTAGTTTGCCATCTAAGAATATGCCTAATATTAAATTAAATGATAAAATTGAGCATTTACTTGCTTATTTTATTTTGGGATTTTTATTTAACCTTTCAATTCTTTTTCAAGATAAATTTAAGATTCTAAAAAATAATGCTTTCATTTCTTCTATTGTTTTATTGATGATTTATGCAATATTGGACGAACTACACCAAATATTTATCCCTGGACGAGATGGTAGTTTTTTAGACTGGAGTGCCGATACAATTGGCATTATTTTGGGAGTTTTAGGAACATATCTAATTGTTAATAAAATAACTAAAATTAAGTTACTATAAATGGAACAAATATTTTATAATAATTGTAATAAATAGAAAACAAATTAAGTTGACAAATGAAAGTTCATTTGTTAATTTTAGCAACATTAAAAGGCATATTTGGAGGTAATTAAATGGCTGAATTAAAAAAACCGGAAGCTGACCTAAGAAGATCTTATCAGCGTGTGTTTGAAATATGTGTAATTGTAGCTTTAGTTTTTATGATACTCGCATTTAAATTTTTCCCAGCAATGAGCGGAGGCGAGAAGATCGCTCAAGTTTCTCAGGAATTATTTAATGTAGAAGATGTTCAGCAGACTAAGCAAGAAAATAGACCTCCTCCTCCTCCAAAACCTCCTATTCTAATTGAAGCACCTTCGGAGGATGTTTTGGAAGATATAGACATAGCTTCTACAGAACTTGATGTTAGTGCTTTTGTTGAAGCACCTCCTCCAAAAGTAGAAAAAGTTGAAGCTGAACCACAGTACTTTGTTGCTGTTGAAGAAATGCCAACTCCAATTGGTGGATTAGCAGGAATACAAAAAAGAATTCAATATTCTCAGATTGCAATCAGAGCAGGTATTGAAGGTAGAATATATGTATTAGCATTTGTTAATACTGAAGGAATAGTAACAAAAGCTACAATAACAAAAGGACTTGGTGCAGGTTTGGATGAAAGTGCACTTGAAGCAGTTAAAGCAACAAGATTTAATCCTGGAAAACAAAGAGGTAAACCTGTAAATGTGCAGGTCTCAATACCTATTTCTTTTTCTTTAAGAAATTAAATGAAGCGCCTTTAGGCGCTTTTTTTATGTTTAGGATATTTTAATTAATTGTTCTTTGTAACTTTATTTATATTTGTAAAAACTTTTTTCAAAAAAAATTATATTATCCCCAATGCCTAAATATTCTAAAAGAAGAATTGTAAGAGAAAAAGTATTGCAAATACTTTATGCTTATGAATTAAATCAAGATTCTCACTCTTTAACAAAAGATGAAATCCTAGTAGAGATAAATGACGCAAATGATAAAAAATTTGCTGAAGATTTAATAAGCAGAGTTATAATTAATAAAAAAAGTTTAGATGAAAGAATCCAAACCCGAGTAGCTAATTGGGAAATATCCAGAATAGCTCAATTAGATAAAGTACTGTTAAGAATGGGAATATGTGAGTTACTTTATTTTCCTGAAATCCCTCCAAAAGTATCAATAAATGAAACCATAGAAATTGCAAAATCATACAGCACAACTAGCAGCGGTAAATTTATCAACGGAATTATGGATGCCATCCTGACTGAATTAAAAGAAAAAGGTGAATTAAAAAAATCAGGAAGAGGTCTGGTTGAAGAAACTATTTCAAAAAAATCTGACCAATAATAATTTATGAAGAATAAAGGCAGAATAGTTAGTTGGGCTTTATTTGATTTTGGTAACACTGCTTTTTCTGTCATTATTGTTACTGTTATTTATTCAAAATACTTTACTAATATAGTTGCCGGTGGACAAAGATGGGTTTGGGGGCTACTTGTAAGCATCTCAATGATTATAGCCGCAATATTAAGTCCATCGCTTGGTGCAATTGCTGATCTTTCCAGAAACAGAAAAAGATTTTTACTCCTCTTTACAATAATATCCGTTATATGTACAGCCCTAATGTACTTTGTAGGAAGTGGAGATATTCTAATGGGAGCAATTCTTTTTATTTTTGCTAATATTGGATTTGAAGCTGGGTTAGTATTTTACGATGCATTTTTACCTGATCTAACTGAAAAGAAAAACTATGGAAGAGTATCAGGCTATGGTTTTGCTGCGGGTTATTTAGGGGCACTTATAGTTTTGCTTATTGTCCTATTTATTTTACCTGAGCAGTCTGCACCAAATTATTATGATAGAATAAGATTTTCTTTTTTAATTTCATCTGCTTTCTTTATGGTGTTTTCTATTCCACTATTTTTATTTGTAAGCGAACCTAAAAGGGAAGTACAGGTAAGTAAATCATTATTTAAAGAAGGATTAAGCAGAAGCTTCAATACTTTTAAGGCATTATTTATTGAAAAAAAATTACCATCAATTTCAAGATTTTTAATTTCTTTTTTCCTTTATAATGATGCTATAATTACAATAATTGTTTTTGCATCAATCTTTGCTTCAAATGTTCTGCACATGGAGGATTTTGAATTAATATTCTTTTTCATAATCATACAAAGTACTGCAATTTTAGGTTCATTTATTTTTGGAATTATTTCAGATCATCTGGGACCTAAAAAAACAATAACAATAACTTTAGTCATTTGGATTTTTGTTGTTATTGGTGCGGCTTTGGTCAACAGTGTTAGCCAATTCTATTTAATTGGTCTGTTAGCAGGTTTAGCAATAGGCTCATCTCAATCTTGTAGTAGATCATTGATGGCATTGCTTACTCCAAAATCTAATGAAGCTGAATATTTTGGTTTTTATGACGGACTTTTTGGAAAATCTTCTGCTGTAATTGGACCTTTATTTTATGGAATTATATCAGATATTTCAGGTGAAAAAGTTGCTACATTGGGGCTTGGTTTATTTTTTATAGCTGGCTTGATAATTCTCCAAAAAGTAAAAGAACCACTGAAAAAAAAATAATATAGAACTTTAGATTATGATTATTTAATTAGATTATTTAATTTGTATTAGTTCTTATTTTGTGTTTATCTCCGAGTTTATATCTCTAAGTTTTATAATAAGAGTGTAAACCGTTAGGGTTAGTTTAGAAATGAATTAGCCTGCCTGTTTGCCTAAGGCGGACCTTTGCAAAGGAGAAGTAAAAATTTACCCACCTTTGCGCAGTTGGGTTTTTTTATTAATAATAAGGGAGAAATCATGTCAAAAATACCAAAGAGATATTTGAAATTTAAGGAAGACTATCCTAAAGTTTTTGAAGCTTATGAAGCTATGGGAGATGCAATTCATAATGCGGGTCCTCTTGACGATAAAACAAGAGCATTAGTAAAATTAGCCATATCAACCGGCGCCAGGCTAGAAGGTGCAGTTCATTCACACACACGCAAAGCTTTAAAAGTGGGCGTTACAAAAGAAGAATTGAGACAAGTTGCATTACTTTCTTTGCCTACAATTGGTCTACCAAGTATGATGGCTGCTCTTTCTTGGGTAGATGATGTTATTGGAGATTAAATGCTTGTAAAACTATTTTCACTTTTCATATCTTTTCTAAAAGTAGGCTCTTTCAGCTTTGGCGGGGCTTATTCATTATTTCCGTTGATTGAAAAAGAAGTTGTTCAAAATCACCATTGGCTTCAGCAAGATGAATTTTTAAAAGTTCTTGGATTAGTAGAAGTATTTCCCGGAGCTATTTCAATTAAATATGCTACTTATACAGGATTTAAAGTAGCCGGTGTATTAGGCGTGATTGCTGCTAATCTCGGCAATATTATTATGCCTGCAACTGTGATAATGCTTGCAATTTATTTCCTTGATTATTTTCATAAAAACGAAATTATATTAAAAGCTTTTGATGGAATTAAATATGCAGTAATAGGAATGGTTGCTGCACTTCTTTATCAATACAGTACAGAGAATGTTGCTGAAATTAAAGGAGTACTTCTTATTTTGATTGGTTTTTCATTAGTATTCTTTTTGAAATTACATCCGGCGTATGTTGTAATTATTGCAGCAGTTGTATCTTTAATAATCTTATAAGAAATGAAATTAATTGATAGATATAATAGAGTTCACAATTATTTAAGGATTTCCTTAACGGATAAATGTAATTATAATTGTATCTATTGCAATCCCAACAGATTAGACTCAAAACTCACAAAAAAAAATATTCTTTCCTTTGAAGAAATATTAAGAGTTATTGAAATATTTGCTAAAGAATTAGAATTTAAAAAATTCAGATTTACAGGTGGCGAACCTCTTGTAAGAAGAGATGTATTCTCCTTTTTTAGAGAAGTTCAAAAGTTAAAAAATATTTATGGATTTTCGACAGGTATAACTACAAACGGGTCTCTATTAAAAGGTAGAACTGATGAACTAAAAGCATCAGGAATTGATAGTTTGAATATTAGTTTAGACAGTTTGGATAAATATAATTTTCATACTATTACAAAAAACGATGAATCAGAAAGAATACTTTCTGTTATTGATGAATCTATTAGAAGCGGATATTCACCTGTTAAAGTTAATGCCGTAATTATCAAGGGAATAAATGATTTAGAGATTATAAATTTTGTTGATCATTTCAAAGATATGAATGTAAATATTAGATTTATTGAATTTATGCCTTTTGGAAGTAATGGATGGGAAAGAAACGGTTTAATTAATTATAAAGAAATGAAGAATATAATTGAAGGAAAATATTCTATTTCTGCCTTATCTTCCTATAAAAACAGTGTTGCAAAAGATTTTCAATTAAAAGAACATACAGCAAAAATAAGTTTTGTAAGTTCTATGTCAGAACATTTTTGCTATAGCTGCAATAGGGTTCGTATTTCATCTATGGGTAAATTTAGATTGTGTTTGTTTTCTGAAGGAAAACACGAAATAAATTTTAAGGAATTATTTCAGAAAAATTATTCTGATGAAGAAATTGTTGACGAACTAATGGAGGCAATACAACACAAATGGGAAAAACATCCTGAACCTGAAGAGCTTTCAGAAATGATGAGCAACAATATGATGTCAATAGGCGGATGATGAAAAAATTATCACATGTAGATAAAAACGGTAAAGCCAATATGGTTGATGTAATCGACAAAAAAAAATCAATCCGAATTGCAGAAGCATTTGCTGAAGTATCCGTATCTAATGAATTATTTAATAAAATTAAAAATAATGAATTAGAAAAAGGTGATTTATTAACAACCGCAAAAATTGCCGGAATACAGGGAGGTAAAAAAACTTCTGAACTAATTCCTTTGTGTCATAATATTTTTATCTCAAAAATTGATGTGAATATAAAATTGAACGAAAAGAAAAATGCAATTGAAATTTATTCTTTTGCAAAAACAAATTCAGTTACTGGAATAGAAATGGAAGCTTTAACTTCTGCAAGTATTGCTGCGCTGACTGTTTATGATATGTGCAAAACTGTTGATAAATCAATTGTAATAAATGAAATAAAATTACTCTCAAAAACTGGCGGTAAAAGCGGAAGCTATAAAATTTAGAATTAAAAATTCTACCACGGCTGATAAATATGAATTTTTAATTATGAATTTTGTATTAGGATATTACAATTATGTTAAGCTATAATGAAGCGTTTGCACTCATCAAAGACCAATTCCAAAAAATAAAATTAGAAATAGAAACTGTACCACTAGGAAATTCTATTCACAGAACATTAGCAGAAGATATTATCTCAGACATAAACCTTCCGCCATTTGATAATTCTGTAGTTGATGGTTACGCAGTCAAATTCGATAAATCTATTTCAGAATGGGAAATTATAGGTGAAATTTCTGCGGGTAATTTTGCGGATTATGATCTTTCAAAAAATCAAGCTGTAAAAATTATGACAGGCGCAAAAATTCCAAGCGATTGCACAACTGTTATACCGATAGAAGATGTTGAAGTAAAATATAATATTATCAAACTTAATTCTGAAGCAAGATATTTTGATGAAATGAATATCAGAAATAGATCTGCTGATATTTCATTAGGTGAAATTGCTGTTCCAAAGAATACATTTCTAAAACCCAGTCATCTTGCTTCAATTGCTTCTTGTGGTAAAAATGAAATTCTGGTTTATAAAAAATTAAAATTTGGTATTCTGGCTACAGGTGATGAGCTTATTCCGGTTAATGAAAAACCAACGGAGGACAAAATCAGAATTTCAAATAATTACTCTTTAATTGGAGAACTTCAGGAAATAAATCAAGATTATGTTAATTATGGATTTATTAAAGACAACAAAGAAAACATAAAAGAAAAAGTTGAAGAAATATTAAATACTGATATCGATATTTTATTAACAACAGGAGGAGTTTCTGTTGGTGAGTATGACTTTTTAAAAGAAGTATTTGAAGAATTGGAAGTAAAAAAAATATTCTGGAAAGCTTTCATTAAACCGGGCAAACCGTGTTATTTTGGTATCTTTGAAAAAGGGAATAAGATTAAATTAATTTTCGGATTACCCGGTAATCCAGTATCAAGTCAGGTCAATTTCAAAGTATATATAAAAGAAAATATTCAGAATTTATTTGGAATGGAAATGCCACCTCAGGTTAAAGCTGAATTAATGAATGATCTTAAAAAGACTGATAAAAAAAGACACTTTATGAATGGAATTCTAAAAAGAGAAAATGATAAATATTTTGTCTCTTCAAAATTCACCCAATCATCAGGAAATATGGTGGAGTTAAGTAAAGCAAATTGTTTAATTATAATTGAAGAAGAATATCTAAATCCTAGAAAAGGAGAAATTGTAAAATGTATTCCTATGTAAC
This sequence comes from Ignavibacteriales bacterium CG_4_9_14_3_um_filter_30_11, assembly GCA_002790365.1. Lineage (GTDB taxonomy): Bacteria > Bacteroidota > Ignavibacteria > Ignavibacteriales > Ignavibacteriaceae. The sequence continues at coordinate 21,329 of PFVA01000051.1, read as the reverse complement.
AGGAATAATTTTAGCCGGCGGTAAAAGTAAAAGGATGGGGGAGAATAAATCCTTCTTAAAATTGGGTGATAAATCTGTAATTGAAAAAATTACGGATCTGATGAAAAATATATTTAAGAATGTTCTGCTTATTACTAACACAACAGATGAGTATAAATTTTTATCTATTCCCATTTATGAAGATATATATAAGTACAAAGGTCCTTTGGCAGGTATTCATTCGGGTTTAACTCATTCAATTACACAAAATAATTTTATTATTTCTTGTGATATCCCTTTAATGACAGAAAAAATGATTAAATACATAGTTGATTATAAAACTGATAAACTAATAACTGTTTGCAAAGCTGATGGTTTTATACAACAGTTAGCGGGCAGATATTCCAAAAATGTTTTACCCTGTGCCGAAGAAATAATATTAGAAGATTCTAAAGAAGTAAGAGGAGATAAACAAGAACAGAGAAAGTGTAATGTATTAAACTTACTTGATAAAGTTGGAGCAGAAATAATTGATGCTGAAGATTTAGATATTTATAAAGGAAATATTTTCTTTAATATGAACAAACCTGAAGATTACAAAAAAATTATAAATTTAGATTGGTCATAAGCTAAAATCTAAAATTCAAAGGTCTTATCTCATCATACATCCTTTTTAATTGGTTAAAAGCATATCTGTCGCCTCTTTGTGCAGCGGCTCTGTAGTACATCACAGCTTTAGATTTATCTTTTTCTACACCAATTCCATTTTCATATAAATTAGCAAGAGTAACTTCAGCCAAAATAGAACCCATTTTAGAGGCTTTAAGTAATTTGTTTATATCAGATATTAAACTTTGATATTTTTGTTCCAGAATATTAGTTGCAGCAATTCTTGTAAGTGCTTCTTCACTACCCAATTTTCCGACAGATTCCCAAATCTCTATAGCTTTTTCCTCATCTTTTTTAATTAAGTAACCTGTATAATAAGAAAGACCAAGTTCAACTTTTGCCGGAATAAAACCTGAGTTTGCAGATTGAAGAATTAAATTAAAAGCATCTTTCTCAGCAATGTCTCTGATAAATCCGAGAGCATACAATCCATACCAAATATATTTGGCTTTTTCATTTCCTTTTTTTGCAAAAGATTTAATTACATTAAAATATTTTTTGTCTTTAAATATTTGATAAAGAAGATTGGCAGCAACGCTTGAATTTAGTCTGGCAGCTCTTATATAATAAACAGTAGAGTTTAATTTATTTTTCTGAAAATATTTCCCAATTTCATATAACCTACCTAATAAAGTAAGCGATTCAGGATTGCCTGCATCTGCTGTATGAAGTAAATATGGTAGCCCTTCCTTTTTAAAATTTATTGTAGAATCATTTTCTTCAGTAATACCTAATGAATCAGCAAGATTGGAATTTGTTTCGGATAAAAAAGGATTTAAAATATCTTTATCAGTAATTACTCTGGCAGAGTCTTGTATAAGATCAAAATCTATTATTTCCAATCCAATGGGAGTAGTTGTTGCTGTAATATCACTTTTGAATATTTTTCTTTTTTTATTTATTGTTTTATTCTCTTGTTTAATTGGATTTAGCAATTCGGATGATATTTTTTTTTCTAATATTTTAATATATTCTAATGCTGGTTCAAAGCCTGATTCAGAAGATTTTTTGAACCATTGGTATGCTGTTAAATAGTCTCTTTTTAAAACAAGGTTATTTAAATGTGTAAGTCCCAAAATATATTCCGCCTGAGGCATTCCATCCAAAGCTGCTCTTTGAAAAAAATCATAAGCTTTGAATGGATCCCAATCAACGCCCCATCCATTATTTAATAATATTGCATAATTGTATTCCGCAGATGTTAAATTTTTCTTAGCTGCATTTCCAATCCATTTAGCTCCTAAAGTTGTGTCTGAAGTAAACCCTTCTCCCATTAAATATCTTAATCCCAATTCATGTTCAGCAATAGGATCCCCATCTTTAGCTTTTTGTACCAAATTAAATTGATGCCACAACTGATAGGATAGATCAGATCTGTAAAACATTGAATATCTGAAAAACTGATTTTTCTTTTTATAAGCAAGACTGGCAGTTGAATCTTGACTAAAAATAAAAGGATTATAAAATATTGAGATTATTATTACAGATAATATTATGATTTTTTTGTTATTCTTCAATAAATATTCCGAAAGTTTAATGTTTAGTTCATTTTATAGCTTTGACACAAGTAGTAACAATATCATTTAAAATTAAATTGAAATTCTTTAAAAATTGAATCTACAATAATTACAAATTTAATATTAATAAAGTTGTAAACTAATTTATAAAATAAATGATAAATGGAAGACAATTATTATTTTAATTTGAATGTTTACTTACTCAACATTAGTCTTTGTTCCACATTATAGAATTATTAAAAAATAAATTTATTACCCATTGAGATTATTAAAAACAAGTGATATATTTAAGAACAAAAACAATGACCATTTCCCCCCGTAAAAAAGTAAAATTCATTTTTGTGACCGGCGGTGTAATATCTTCTTTAGGTAAGGGTATTACTGCTTCTTCAATAGGTTTACTATTAAAGCAACGCGGTTTTAAAGTATCCATCCAAAAATTTGATCCATATATAAATGTTGACCCCGGAACTATGAGTCCATATCAGCATGGTGAAGTTTATGTAACTGATGACGGTGCAGAAACTGATTTGGACCTTGGGCACTATGAAAGATTTTTGGATGTAAATATGTCCAAATTGAATAACACAACTACCGGTCAAATTTATTACGATGTTATTACAAAGGAAAGAAGAGGAGATTTTTTAGGAGCAACAGTTCAGGTAATTCCTCACATTACAGATGAAATTAAAAGAAGGATGACCAAACTTTGTGAACTTGGTGAATATGATATAATAATTACTGAAATTGGCGGAACGGTCGGTGATATTGAAAGCCTTCCATTTATGGAAGCAATGAGACAGATACTTTTACAATATGGTAAAAAGCACGCAATTAATATTCATGTTACCTTAGTACCTTATATTGCTTCTGCCGGTGAAGTGAAAACCAAACCTACTCAGCACAGCGTAAAAAATCTTTTGGAATTAGGTATTCAACCCGATATTTTGGTTTGCAGATCAGAAAAGAAAATTAGTCGTGAGATAAGAGATAAAATTGCACTGTTTTGTAATGTTGATTCTAAAGCTGTTGTCTCAGCTCATGATTGCAGCTCAATTTACGAAGTTCCTCTTGTGCTATTTAAAGAAAAACTTGACCAAATGGTATTAAAAAAATTACACCTGCCTGAAAGAAAAATAAAGTTAGATGATTGGAATAAATTAATTGATAGAATTAACAAACCGGCAAATGAAGTAGAAATTGCTATTTGTGGAAAATACATTGAACATATGGATGCGTACAAAAGTATTATGGAATCCTTTGTTCACTCCGGTGCTTTTAACAACACAAAAGTAAAAGTAAAGGCAATTCATTCGGGTGAACTTAATGAAGAGAATGTTAAAAAATTATTAAAAGGTGTTAATGGAATTCTTGTCCCCGGAGGTTTTGGAGAAAGAGGAATAGAAGGAAAAATACTTGCTGTAAAATATGCTCGTGAAAATAAAATACCTTTTTTGGGTATTTGTTTAGGTCTTCAATGTGCAGTTATAGAATTTGCAAGAAATGTATGTGGAATTACAAAAGCTAACAGCTCCGAATTTAAGAACAATAAATATTCTGTTATTGATTTAATGCCTGATCAGAAAGATGTAAAGAATATGGGTGCAACCATGAGACTTGGAACTTATCCATGTAAAATAGACGAAAATACACAGGCATTTAAAGCATACCAAACTAATTTTATTTCGGAAAGACATAGACATAGATTTGAAGTAAATAATAAATTTAGAAATGAACTTATTAAAAATGGAATGGTTTTAAGCGGACTATCTCCTGATCGGGAATTAGTTGAGATAGTTGAAATTTCTGAGCATCCATGGTTTGTTGGATGTCAATTTCATCCTGAATTAAAATCCAGAGCGACAAAACCACATCCATTATTTAGAGAATTTGTTAAAGCCTCTCTTTTAAAATGGAAAAAATAATTTTTTTATTCTTCATAGCTCTAAAATGCTTCTGGCTTAATTGAATATTTATTACTATTTAGGTAATTTTAACAACTTTTGGGAAATCTTATTTTGAGACTTACAGTGTTTGTTTCAGGTCGTGGTTCTAACCTGAAATCAATATTAGATTATTTTAATTTAAATAATAAAGTCGAAATTAAGTTAATTGTTACTGATAACTCTTTATGCAAAGCTCTTGATATTGCTAAACAAAATAACATCCCTTTTTATTGTATAGATAAAAAAAATAGCGAACAAGGTTTTGAGTATTTAATTGAGCTATTAAAAAATGAAAAAGTTGAACTTATAGTACTTGCAGGATTCTTAAAATTATTATCTTCTTCATTTGTAAGTAATTTTAAACAAAGAATAATTAATATTCACCCTGCTTTACTGCCTGCTTTTGGTGGTGAAGGGATGTACGGAATAAATGTTCACAAAGCTGTTTTTCAATCAGGTGATAAAATCTCTGGTGCAACAATTCATTTTGTTGATGAAACTTATGATACAGGCAATATAATTGCGCAAGAGAAAGTTGATATTTCAGAATGTAAAACACCGGAAGAAATTGCTGCAAAAGTTTTAACTATTGAACATCAATTATTACCCAAAGTAATTAATGATATAGTTGATGGTAAAATTGTAATTGGTAATTAGTAATTAGTAAAAGTTGATTAGGTCATATTTATGATTGGAAAATTGAATTGAAAAAAATTGCATTAATAAGTGTTTCCGATAAAACAGATGTTACTTTTTTGGGGAGAACACTTTCTGAATTAGGGTATGATATTATTGCTACTGGCAACACCTCAAAAATATTAAGAGAAAACGGAATAAAAGTTATTCAGATCAGTGATATAACAGGATTTCCAGAAGTTTTTGACGGAAGAGTAAAAACACTTCATCCAAAAATATTTGGTGGAATTTTATTTAGAAGAGAAAACAAACAAGATCAAAAAGAATTAGAAGAAAATGAAATTTCTCCAATTGATATTGTTTGTGTGAACCTATATCCCTTTGAACAAACTATTGCAAAAGAAAAAGTATCATTGGAAGAAACAATCGAGAATATTGATATTGGAGGACCAAGTTTAATTAGAGCGGCTGCTAAGAATTATAATTATGTATCTGTTCTTACTAATCCAACCCAGTATAAAGAGTTTATTAAAAATTTAAAGAAAGGTGAAATCTCAATTGACAAAAGAAAAGAATTGGCTGCAGAAGCTTTTTCTCACACAGCAAAATATGATACAGTTATTTCTAATCATTTGGAAAATATATTTGATTTACCAAAAGAGATATTTAGAATAAATATTAAAAAAGAAAAGAAATTGAGGTATGGAGAAAATCCTCACCAATCGGGAACAATTTATGGTACTTTTAATAATTATTTTGATGTGTTTTATGGTAAAGAGATATCATATAATAATATTATTGATTTAATTTCTGCGGCAGAATTAGCCGAAGAAATTGGTGGAAATGCATGTACAATTATTAAGCATTGTAATCCTGCAGGTGCAGCTCAAGGAGAAACAGTTTACAAGGCATTTGAGAATGCTTTAAAATGTGATCCTGTTTCAGCTTTTGGTGGAATAGTTGTTTTTACAAAGGGAGTTGATAGAGAAACTGCTGAAAAATTAAATGATATATTTTTAGAAATTATCTGCGCACCTTCATATTCTAAAGATGCTTTAAGTATATTAACAAAGAAAAAAAATAGAAGATTGGTTAAACAACTAAAATCTATAAAGTTCCAGACACAAAACTTTAGAAATATACCTGGTGGAGTTATTGTACAAAGTAGTGATGATATTTTAATTGATGAAAAGAATTTAAAAGTTGTTACAAAAAAACAACCAACAAAAAAGGAAATGGAAGATTTGATGTTTGCCTGGAAAGTTGCAAAACATACAAAATCAAATGCAATTGTTTTTGCAAAAGATAAAGCTGCTCTAGGTGTTGGAGCGGGACAAATGTCTAGATTGGATTCATCTAAAATTGCTAAGATGAAAGCAAATGAACATGGTCTAAATCTAAAAAATTCTGTTGCTGCTTCGGATGCATTTTTCCCTTTTGCAGATGGATTATTAGAAATTATAAATTGCGGTGCTACTTCTGTAATTCAACCAGGAGGATCTGTTAGGGATCAAGAAGTAATTGCAGTTGCAGATGAGAATAATATTTCAATGGTTTTTACAGGTATTAGACACTTTAAGCATTAAGAGGAATTATGGGAATTTTTGATCTTTTTTCTACTGATATTGCAATAGACTTAGGCACAGCCAATACATTAATTTATGTTAAGGGAAAAGGTATTGTGCTTAATGAACCATCAATAGTTGCTTTTGATAAAACAACTAAAAAAATTATTGCACTTGGTAATAAAGCAAAAGAAATGCAAGGCAGGGAACACAGAGAAATAAGTGTAACCAGACCAATGCGTGATGGTGTTATTGCAGATTTTGAAATTGCCGAAGGTATGATTAGAGCATTTATTAAAAAAGTAAAAGTTGGTACATTATCTAGTAGAAGAGTTGTAGTTGCTGTACCTAGCGGAGTTACAGAAGTAGAAAAAAGAGCTGTAAGAGATAGTGCAGAACACGCAGGTGCTAAAGAAGTTCATTTAATAGCAGAACCAATGTCAGCCGCTATAGGAATTGGAATTGATGTTGATGCTCCGGCTGGAAGTATGATAATAGATATTGGTGGTGGTACTACTGAGATTGCAGTGATTGCATTATCAGGAATAGTAAATGAAGAGTCAATAAGAATTGCCGGTGATGAAATGAATTATGCTATAATGCAATACTTCAAAAAAAATCATAATATTCTTATTGGTGAAAGAACTGCAGAGGCAATTAAATGTGAAGTAGGTTCAGCAGTTCCTTTAAAAGAAGAAATTACAATTCAAGTAAAGGGTAGAGATTTAGTCGGTGGAATTCCAAAAACTACAGAAGTAAGTTCTGTAGAAATAAGAGATGCTTTAAATGAATCAATTGTTCAGATAGTTGATGCAGTTAAGCAATCATTGGAACGCACACCACCAGAACTTTCTGCTGATATTTTAGACAGGGGAGTAATGATAACTGGCGGTGGAGCGCTACTAAAAGGATTGGATGAAAGAATTAGAATGGAAACAAATCTTCCTGTGCATGTTGCTGATGATCCATTAACAGCTGTTGTAAGAGGTGCAGGTAAAGTTATTGATGATTTAAATAAATATTCAAAGGTTTTAATTCGAAAAAGAACTTATTGATAAATGTTAAAACAATTTTCAAATTTTTGGTATAAATTTAAAGAATATATTGTATTAGTTGTTCTCGTCATAGTAAGTCTTTTCACTCTTTCAAATAATAATAATAACTCTGTTAAAAATGTAAAAACAATAGCTTTTAGTAGTTTTGCATTCTTTTCTAATATTATTTCTAACATCACTACATCCGCATTAATTAAAAATGAAAATGTTCAGCTGAGAAAAATGAATGCTGAATTGATGATACAAATTAATTTACTAAGACAATATGGAATTGAAAATCAAGAATTAAAAAGGCTGCTTGCTTTAAAAGATACTACTTCATTACCTTTAATACCTGCTTCAGTTGTTTCTAAGTCATTCAATACTACAACAAATACTTTTACTTTGAATTCAGGACAAAATGATGGAGTAATTCCAGGTATGCCTGTTATAAATGATCTTGGATTTATAGGTATTGTTCAAAATGTTTCAGAAAATTTTTCAATAATTAGGACATTAAGAAATGTTGATTTACACCTTACTGTAAAAGATGAAAGAAGCAGAGTAAATTCTATTTTAAAATGGGATGGTGATAATTTAATACTCACAAATATACCTTATACTTCAGATATCAAAATTGGTGACAGAATTGTTATATCTGAGTTAAGCACAATAGTTCCAGTAACTTTTCCAATTGGTTATATTAAATCTATAGATTATTCCTCGACAGATATTTTTAATAAAGTTATTTTGCAACCTTTTGCTGACTTAACATTAATAGAAAATGTATTTATTATAAAAATGATTCAAAGCACTCAGATAAACAACTTGGAATTAAATTTTTATAAAAAAGGTCTATAATGAAAACTAAATATTTTAATTCAATACTCGTATTTATCCCTTTAGTACTTGTACAAATTACATTAGTTAGATTTATTAGCTGGAATGCAATAGGACCAAATTTAATATTAATCCCCCTTGTTTTTTTTACTATTTCAAATAATCAATTATTTGGTACAATTTTAGGATTTTCTTATGGATTATTATTAGATCTATTTTCCGGGGGTTTACTCGGAAGCGCTATGCTTTCATTCACTGTCTCTGGATTTATTGCAGGTTATTTTTCTAATGAAAATAAAAGACATATATATTATAAACCATTAAATTTTAGTTTTATAGTTCTATTATGTTCAATAATTTCTTCAATAATGTTTTCTTTCTTTACAACTATTGATTTTAGTAGAAATTTATTCACATCTATTTTTGATGAAGGTCTATTGCCTGGTTTTTACACATCAATTATTGCTTTAATTTTTATTTATTTTTATCCTCGGAGAAAATTAATTGAAAACTGATAGTTTTGCATCTCAAAGTAGAAAAAAGATAATATTCGGAATTATTATAATTGGGTTTTCTTTTTTGATAGTCAGACTTTTTCAAATGCAAATTTTGCAGAAAGGATTTTATGATCAAAAATCACAAAATAATAGTGTAAAAAAAATTGATAAGATCCCTATAAGAGGATTATTTTTAGACAGAAACAAAGATGTACTGGTTAACAATATTCCATCCTATTCAATATTTCTTACTAAAGCAGAATATAATTTAAAGCAAAATAAATTATTAGAATCAGTTCTTAATCTTGAAGATGGGCACATAAATAAATTTTTAAAAGAGAACGAAAAATATTCCAAATTCATTCAGCTTAGGTTAAAGAAAGATACGCCATTTAATGTGATTGCCTGGATTGAAGAAAATTATGAACATCTGCAGGGGATCAGTTATAAAATTGAAATGCAGAGAGGATACCCAAGTGATGTTATGGGCTCACAAATGTTTGGTTATTTAAATGAGATATCTCAAAATCAATTAAATAAATTAAAAGATATTTATAAACAAGGCGATTATATAGGAAGTACAGGTTTAGAAAAAGAATATGAAACTTTACTTAGGGGCGAAAAAGGTTATGACTTTATTCTAATTGATTCTCGTCAAAAATTAATTAAGAAATTAAAAGATGATAATTCCATCCCAACAATCAAAGGTGCAGATTTAGTCCTCACAATAGATAAAGAATTACAGAAAGTAGCTGAGGAATCGCTAAAAGGTAAAAAAGGGGCAATAGTTGCTATTGAACCTAAGACTGGTGAAATATTGGCAATGGCAAGCGCACCGGATTTTGATTTAAGTAAATTTGCTTCGGTTACAACAGATGAATATTTACAAAAACTTATTAATAATCCTTCAAAACCTTTTTTTAATAGAGCAATAATGTCGGTTAAACCTCCAGGCTCTACATTCAAAATTTTAGAAGCAATTGCTGGCTTGGAATTAGGAGTTATCGATAAGAACAAAACTTACAATTGCATAGGTGGCGCAGAATTTTATGGAAGATATTTTAAATGTGATGCTGTTCACGGTATAGTAAATATTACTTCTGCAATCGAGCGTTCTTGCAATGTTTATTTTTATCATCTTATTTATAAAATTGGAATTAAAAAGTGGAATGAGTATGCTGAAAAATTTGGCTTTGGTAAAAAAACCGGTGTTGATTTGGCAAACGAAGTAAGTGGTTTTATTCCGGATGAAAAATATTATATAAAAGAATATGGGGGAAATTGGCCAAAAAGTATTATGGCAAGTTTAGCAATTGGACAAGGTGAGGTTAGTGTTGATCCTATACAGCTTGCGCAGTTTACTTCAATTATTGCTAATAACGGAAATACTTTTCAACCACACATACTTAAAGGTTATATAGACACAAAGACTAATAAATTAGTTGAAAATAAAACCAATCCAATTCACATTGATATAAATAAAGAAGTTTTGGATATTGTAAAAAATGGCATGTTCTTAGTTGTAAATGGAAGAGGTACAGCATATGCAAGTAGATTACCTGATATAATAATGGCAGGTAAAACCGGTACTGCTGAAAACCCACACGGAGCTGATCATGCTTTATTTATTGGCTTTGCTCCTTTTGATGATCCACAAATAGCTTTCTCTATAATTGTAGAAAATGCAGGCTTTGGTGCTTCCCACGCAGCACCAATAGGAAAATTATTAGTAGAAACATATTTACGAAATAAAATTAATAAAGATTTAAACAAGACCGTTGCCGTAAAATAGTTATGATGAGAATTACTTGAATATAAATTATAATTTCAATGATAAGTTTGATATTTGGTTTTTTGCGACAATAATATTGTTACTTTGTATTGGCTTATTAGCTATATACAGTGCTACTTTAAACAATGCATTAGTTGAAAATAATTTTACAAAGCAATTATTCTGGGTGGGAATCGGGATAATTGTTTTCTTTATTGTTTTTTCAATTCCTACAAATACATTTAAAAATATAGCTTGGCCTGCTTATCTCTTTTCTATTTTATTATTACTTGTTGTTCTTATAATGGGGAGAAAAATATCCGGAGCTAAAAGCTGGTTATTTTTTGGTTCACTAGGATTTCAACCTTCCGAAATAGCTAAAATTTCTACAATACTTGCACTATCATCTTTCCTTTGTAAAAAAGATGTAGATATAGAAACATTTAAAGATATTTTGATAGCACTTGCTATAGGTGTAGCTCCAATTTTACTGATATTACTGGAACCTGATATGGGAACAGTATTAGTTTTTGCAACAATATTTTTAACTATAATTTTCTGGAAAGGAATTAGTTTATTCGGTCTATTTGTAGTCCTATCACCTGGAATCGTTGCTGTTTCATCTTTGTTTGGTACATTACCATTTATTACAACTCTTGCTGTTGTTGCATTAATATTAATATTTTTTAAGAAAGGGCTAATTTTTAGCGGTTCACTGTTTGCTATAAATTTAGCCGCCGGTTTTTTTACTGATTTTGTTTATCACGCATTAAGTCCACATCAACAAATTAGAATAAAATCATTCTTAGACCCTATGTCAGATCCTTTAGGCTCCGGGTATAATTCAATACAAGCTAAAGTAGCAATTGGATCTGGTGGATTATTTGGTAAAGGATTTTTAGAAGGCTATCAAACACAGCTTAATTTTATACCTGAGCAATGGACTGATTTTATTTATAGCGTAATTGGTGAAGAATATGGATTTATTGGTTCAACAATTACCCTTGTGCTTTTTCTTATCTTATTTTTGAAAATATTAAAAATTGCAAATACAACTAAAGATGAATTTTTAAGCCTTACCATAATTGGAATTCTATCTTTATTTTTTATTCACTTTATTATTAATGTTGGAATGGCTGTAGGAATTATGCCTGTTATTGGTATTCCACTACCATTGGTTAGTTATGGCGGAAGTTCTTTAATTGTTAATATGGCATTACTTGGTATTGTTGCAAATGTTTTTAGAACAAGAAAAAACTATACTTAAAGGAGGTTAATTGATTTTATCTGATAAAAAAATTTTAGAAGAAATTAAGAATGGAAATATTGTAATTGATCCTTATGACAGAGAGTGTCTGGGTACTAATAGTTACGATGTACATTTAGGTAAATGGCTTTCATTATATTGTGATAAAGTTTTAGATAGTAAAAAACATAATAAAATTGAAATGTTTGAAATTCCGCAAAATGGATATGTACTTGAACCGGCGAAATTATATTTAGGTGTTACTCAAGAATATACTGAGACACAAAATTATGTTCCTTTTTTAGAAGGTAAGTCTAGTATTGGAAGATTGGGGATTGATATTCATGCAACTGCAGGTAAAGGGGATGCAGGTTTTTGTAATTACTGGACTTTGGAAATATCTGTTAAAATACCTGTAAAAGTTTATACTGGAATGCCAATTGGACAATTAATTTATTTTAAAATGACCGAAGGTGTTGAAGTACCATATAATTTAAAAAAGAGCGCAAAGTACAATGAGAAATCTCCATACCCAAAAGAATCTATGATGTTCAAAAACTTTAAATAAAATGACAGCTTTAGAAAAATTAGATACAAAAAATATTAATGGAAAATATATTTGTGTTGGGTTAGACACAGATATTGAAAAGATACCTGATTATTTAAAAAACAATAATGATAATATTTTTGAATTCAATAAATTAATAATAGAAAGTACATCTAAAAATGTTGCGGCATATAAATTTAATTTAGCTTTTTATGAGTCTGAAGGAATTGATGGGATAAAACAATTGGAAAGAACCCTGGAACTAATTCCATCTGATATATTAACTATTGGAGATGCTAAAAGAGGAGATATTGGCAATACTTCTCAAATGTATGCTAAATCGTTATTTGAACATTTCAATTTTGATGCAACAACTTTAAATCCTTATATGGGGTATGATTCAATAAGTCCTTTTTTAGATTATAAAGATAAGTTGAGTTTTATTTTATCTTTAACATCTAATAAAGGTGCAGATGATTTTGAAAAAGCTATTCTAAAAGATGGTAAAAAATTATATGAACTGGTAATTAATAAAGTTAATGATTGGAATGCTAATCATAATTGCGGGATAGTCTTCGGTGCAACCCAAATTAATGAATTAGAAAAAAATATTACTACATTTCAGAAATTGCCTGTATTAGTCCCAGGTGTTGGTGCACAAGGTGGAAATTTAGAAGATGTAATTAAGCAATTTATGAAAAGAGAAAAAATGAGATTATTAATAAATGTAAGTAGATCAATAATTTATAAAGACAATTCTAATGATTTTGCAACTCTTGCAAGTGATGAATTAATAAGGTTGAATTCAATTATAAATAATTGTTGTTAAGGAATGTCCAATCTATCAAAATATTTTTTATTATTTGGTATTATTTTTTTACTATCAACTCTAAGTATATATCCATTTTCAAAAACAAAACTATCTGAAAATTATAAATTATCTTCCCAAGTTGATTCCACTTACACAATATCTAAAGAAAAATTGAATGTATATAGTTTTTCAATTAATGATAATCTATCATTAATTTCATTGCCTGATTATGATTCTACTTTTACTACAAGCAATGAGAAAATAGATATTAATGTTAATTTAGATACAAATATTAGATATGCAGATATTTATATTTTTATCAATAAACAGAAAATTGATCTTTATTATAATGTTAACGGTGGGGTATATGCTTTTAGAGGTATTAGATTATTTGCTGGTATAAATAATATAGAAGTATTTTATGTTATCGGTAATTCAAGGTCTCAATCTTCTTCGATTTTAATAAATAAAGAATAAATGCCTTTACATGAAAAAGAGAATTATATCTGAAAAATTTCTATGTGAAATTTGGGAGAAATATAATATCAATGATACAATGCAAACTGAAGATGGTAAATCTATAACAATCCTTAGCAGAGGAGACAAAAATAATGAATTAGATGGACCTGACTACAGAAATGTTAAAATTAAAATTGATAACAAAACATTAATCGGGGATATAGAAATTGATACTGAAATTTCTAATTGGGAAAAACATAATCATCATACTAATAAAAAATTCAATAATATTATCCTTCATGTTACTTATGAGAATAAATCAAAACAATGTTTTGTAACAACTGAAAATAAAAGGATAATCCCTTCTATTTCATTATCAAATTATATCACTTCCAAAGAATTACAATTCTATTTATCTGATAGTAATTCTAATAAATTATATAAAATACCATGCCATGATTTGAACAATGAAATTTCTGAAAAAGTAAAAACTGATTACTTAATTAGTTTGGGCAGTAAAAGATTCAGCTTTAAGAAAAGAAAATTATTTACAAGGCTGAGAGAAATTGCATATCTGAATCAAAGAGAACTAAAAGAACCAATTGTAAACTATGACCTTGAGTCAGAGTTAAGAAGACTAAAATTCAATCGAGATGATTTTAATGACCCAATAATATGGGAACAGCTTTTGTATGAAAATATTTTCACTGCCCTTGGATATTCAAAGAATAAAGAAAATATGAATAAACTTGCCAAATCTGTAGATATAAAATTACTTCGTAATTTAGAGAACAATACAAATCTTAATAAACCCTTAGAAGCAATATTATTTAAAATTAGTGGGTTATTACCGGATGTAAATAATTTACCTGATGAGGAAACATCAGTTTATACAAGAGAACTCTTTGAAATATGGAGTAAATACACAGATCTTGATTATGGCCAAAGATTACATCCAGCAACTTGGAATTTCTTTAGAATCAGGCCACAAAATTTCCCAACTTTACGAATAGCAGGCGGAGTAAAAATTTTGAATAAAATATTGACAGAAAATTTAATTCATAATCTCATTAAATTATTCGAAATAGGAAAAGATATAAAAAAACTAAGGAAAAAATTAAGAGAAATATTTGTAGTGAAAGCAGAAGGTTACTGGCAAGAACATTTTGTATTTGATCAACACAGTAAAACAAAACTTATGTATTTAGTTGGAATATCCAGAGCAGATGAAATTATTGTAAATATAATTTTACCTTTTTTATCTCTTTATTTCGAAATATTTAGCAAGAAACTATCGTATAAAAATGTTTTAAAATTCTATTTAAATTTTGAACAAATAGGCTCAAATAAAATTGTTGATAAAATGAATTCTTCTCTGAAAATTAAATCTAAGAAAAGTGTTATTTACCAAGGAAGTTTACATCTATATTTGAATAATTGTTGTAAAAATAAATGTAATAGTTGTGAGATAGGGAAGTTAGTGTTTTAATTCTTACTGGTTAATTTTTGGATATCATCCCTAAGTTTTGCTGCTCTTTCATATTCTTCTGAAGCAAGTGCTTCTCTTAGTTTTGTCTGTAAAGCTGCAATTTTTGCTTCTTTACTGTTAGGTACAAAATTTTCTTCTCCTGTCAATTCATCATTATTCTCTTTGCCTTCAGTAGTAGTTGAAATAAATGAAGCTGATTCCATTACATTTTCTGCTACAAAAATTGGAGCTTTTGTTCTTACAGCAATGGCAATTGCATCACTAGGTCTGCTGTCAATTTCATAAGTAAGAGCAGAAACTTCTAAAATAATTTTTGCATAAAATGTATTTTCCCTTAGTTCGTCTATTATTACTTCTGTAACTGTTCCCCCTAAAGTATCTATTATTTGTTTTAATAGATCATGCGTAAGAGGGCGTGGAGGATTAATTCCTTCAATTTCAAGAGCTATTGCTTGTGCTTCAAATGCTCCAATAATAATAGGAAGTCTTTTTTTTGAACTTATATCTTTTAAAAGAATAGCAAAAGCTCCGCCTGTTGCAGGACTTGAAGATAACCCTAATATTTCACATTGAATTTTATTCATTTAAATGGTCTAACATCATCTAATCTAATAATTTAATAGCTTCCGTTAACTTAGGTAATATCTCAAATACATCACCATTAATTCCATAATCAGCAACTCCAAAAATGGGAGCATCTTTATCTTTATTAATAGCAACAATATACTTAGATGAAGACATTCCAGCTAGATGTTGTATTGCTCCAGAAATTCCGCAAGCCACATACAATGACGGGGAAACAGTTTTACCTGTCTGTCCAACCTGTTCTCTGTGAGGCCTCCAGCCAGCATCAACAACAGCTCTTGAAGCACCAACTGCTGCACCCAATGCATCTGCCAATTCTTCTATTAATTTAAATTCTTCTGCAGATTTTAAACCTCTACCTCCTGAAACAATTATATCCGCTTCAGCAACATCAAGTTTTCCTTCAGCTTTTTTAAATTCTGAAACAATAGTAGAAGTATCAGGATTATCAACATTTTTTGTTGTAAGATTATATTCTACCTTATTTTCTTCCGGTTTAAATACATTTGGTCGAATGGTAAACAACTTAATATTACTATTAAGCTTTGTTTCCATTAAAGCTTTACCGGCATAAATTGGTCGGGTAGCAATAACTTCATTGTTTTGAACATCAAGTTTTACACAATCAACTAAACAACCTGCGTTTAATTTTATACCTACTCTTGGTGCTAAGTCTTTACCAAATGATGTATTCGCAGTTATTAGATAATCAGCAGAAATTTCTTTTGCATATTCAGTAATAATTTTTGTATATGCAGATGATGAATAATTTGAAAGTACATTATTCTTGAAGTGAGTTACATTACTTACTCCGTAATTTGAAACTTCCTCTAAATTAGAAATATCATTTCCAATTGCAACTACCACAACAGTTAAATTTAAATTCTTTGCAATTTTTGCTGCAACAGATGCAGTTTCAAATGATGATTTTTTTAATTTACCTTCTCTTTGTTCTAATATTGCTAAAATTGTATTTGCCATAATTATTTTTCCTTAAATAACTTTTGCTTCTTCTCTTAATAATCTAACTAATTCGGGAACCGCAGAACTATCAGTACCTAAAATTCTTCCGTGAGCTTTTGCCGGGGGTTTCTTTAGTCCAATAATCTCAGTTTGATTTTCAGTTTCTACTGCAGGTTTTTCTTCTATAGTTTTTTTCTTTGCTGCCATTATACCTTTTAATGAAGCATATCTTGGTTCATTTAAACCTTTTTGAGCAGAAATAATACAAGGTAATTTAGTAGAAACAACTTCTTTTCCACCTTCAATTTCTCTTTCACAGGTAATATTTTGCCCTTCTAATTTAAACTCAACAACAACAGAAACACATGAGTAATCAAGTAATGCAGAAGTCATTTGTGGGATAATCTGATTATCAAAATCAACAGATTGTTTGCCCATAAAAACTAGTTCACAACCTTGTGATTTGATTTCTTCTGAGAGTGCTTTTGCAATTCCAAAAGAATCCATTTTATTCTCAGTTTTTAATAAAATGCCACTGTCAACTCCCATAGCAAGTGCTTTTCTAATTGTTTCTTTATTTGCATCATTTCCAACGCTGATAACAACAACCTGAGTATCTCCACCTTCTTTTTCTTTTGTTCTTAAAGCTTCTTCTACTGCAAATTCATCATAAGGATTAATTATATATGTTACTCCGGTCTGATCAATTTCATTACCTGTTGCTGCTATATTAATTTTTGTAGCAGTGTCAGGAACATGACTTACACATACTGCTATTTTCATCATTCCTCCAAAATATCTTTTATTTATGTCAAAAATATATACATGTGCGTAGGTAAAATCAATTTTAAGCTTGTGGTGTTTTTGAAATATACAAAAATAATTTTTTATGTATTTTATATAATTATAATTTTGTAATTTTAGATTATGGAAAAATTAGAGCAATTTAAACCGGTAATTGATGTTGAAATTGGTGAATCTACAGATTCAAAATTATTATCTAGAGTAATTGTATATAATGATGATTGGCATACTTTTGATGAAGTAATTATTCAGTTGATTAAAGCTACAAATTGTATGTTTGAAAAAGCCAGATCACAAGCATTTGAGATACATACTAAAGGCTCATGTATTGTCTATAAAGGTAAAATGAGTTCTTGTATTAAAGTCAGTTCTATTTTAGAAGAAATTGCTTTACTTACCCAAATTATATTATAATATCTACTCAATAATTTAGATTTGTAAACCTCCTTTTAATTGTTAATCCTTCTACTTCTAAGTATATTTATATCTTCTATTTTAAAAAATAATAAGGGAAAAGATTGAACAAAAGAATAAGAAATATTGCAATTATTGCTCATGTTGATCACGGAAAAACTACGCTCGTTGATTTTATGTTAAAGCAAACAGGGGTTTTTAGAGATAATCAAAAAGTTGAAAAAAGAATAATGGATTCAAATGATCTTGAAAAGGAAAGAGGAATTACAATTCTTGCTAAAAATTTAAGTATTGTTTTCAATAATGTTAAAATTAATATTGTTGATACACCCGGCCACGCAGACTTTGGTGGAGAAGTAGAAAGAACTTTAAGAATGGTTGATGGCGTTTTACTTTTAGTTGATGCTGCAGAAGGTCCATTACCACAGACAAAATTTGTACTTAAAAAATCTTTGGAATTAGGTTTAAAACCAATAGTAGTAATCAATAAAATTGACAGAAAAGATGCACGGCCGAATGAAGTATTGAACGAAGTTTTTGATTTGTTTGTATCATTAAATGCATCAGATGAACAACTTGATTTCCCATATATTTGGGCAATTGCTAAGCAAGGAATTGCTAAAAAAGAATTGAAAGATGATAGCAATGATCTAATCCCTTTACTTCAGGCTATTATTGATTTTGTCCCGGCTCCAACCGGTGATGTTAAGAAACCATTGCAAATGTTAGTCTCAGCTATTGATTATAATGATTATTTAGGTAGAATTGGGATTGGAAAAATTCATAATGGTGTTCTTAATTCTGGTGATCAAATTACATTAATAAAAATAACTGGGGAAAAAGTAACTGCTAAAATAACAAAACTTTATGAATTTAAAGATTACCATAGGATAGAAACAAAAATTCTAAATGCAGGTGATATTGGTGGAATTGCAGGTTTAGAAGATGTTAATATTGGTGCAACTATTGCCGATCTAAAAAATGCTGAACCATTACCATTCTCTTTAATTGACGAACCAACTTTGACTATGAATTTTATGGTTAATAATTCACCCTTTGCAGGACTTGAAGGAAAATTTGTTACTACTAGAAATATCAGTGAAAGACTATCGAGAGAATTAAAGGCAGATGTAAGCCTAAAAGTTGAAATGACAGATTCACCTGATACATTTAAAGTTAGCGGAAGAGGTGAACTTCATTTAGGAATTCTAATTGAAAATATGAGAAGGGAAGGATACGAACTTCAGCTTACACGCCCAGAAGTTATAATGAAGAAAATAGCTGATGTTTTATGCGAACCGATTGAACACCTAATTATTGATGTACCTGAAGAATATGTTGGAACAGTTATCGAAAAATTAGGAAAAAGAAAAGCTGAAATGAAAAATATGATCACTTTTAATGAGAATACAAGAATTGAATTTATGATTCCTGCAAGAGGATTAATAGGTTATAGAGCTGAATTTATGACAGATACTAAAGGCACTGGAATTTTACATCATAATTTTGATTCATACGAACCGTTCAAAGGTGAACTTACGCAAAGACAAAGAGGTGCACTTGTTTCTATGGATAATGGAATTGCTTCAGCATATGCTATGTATAAACTGCAAGAAAGAGTTACATTTTTTATAGACCATGTAATAGAAGTTTATGAAGGAATGGTTGTTGGAGAAAATACAAGAGATATGGATATGAGAGTAAATGTCACAAAGACAAAACAATTATCAAATATGAGATCTTCAGGCGCAGACGAAGCAATTAGATTGGAACCCGCAAAAAAACTTACTCTTGAGCAAGCAATAGAATGGATAACTGATGATGAATATGTAGAAGTAACACCAAAAAATATTAGGATAAGGAAAAAATATTTAACTGAAATGGATAAAAAGAATGCTAAACTTGCAGAACGAAAAAAGATTGTACAACCTGTTTAGTATTTAAATTTTTTAGAAATGATAATTGCAGGAGGTAATTATGTCAGAAGCAACTAAAGGATTAGAACCCAAAATATTATGGGAAAGGTTTTCTGAAATAGCTCAAATCCCTCGTCCGTCTAAAAAAGAAGAAAAAATCAGAAAGCATATGAGGGAATTGCTTGATGGATTAAAAATAAAATATAAAGAAGATAAAGTTGGCAATATTGTTGCCAGTATTCCCTCAAAATCAGGTTATGAAAAAACACCAATTATTGTTTTACAAGGTCATATTGATATGGTCTGCGAAAAAGACAATGAAACAAAACATGATTTTGATAACGACCCGATTAAATTAATTAAAGATGGAGAATGGATTAAAGCCGATGGTACAACACTTGGAAGTGATAATGGAATTGGTGTTGCTGCTGCTCTTGCTTTAATTACTGACAAAGATGCTGTACATGGTCCTCTAGAAATATTGATGACCATTGATGAAGAAACAGGACTTACAGGTGCAAGTAATTTAGAACCAGGATTTGTAACAGGTAAAACTTTGCTTAATCTGGACTCTGAAGAAGATGGTGCATTTTATGTCGGTTGTTCTGGTGGTGTTGATACAATTGCAGAATTTGATATTGAGTGGAAGAAAGTTAATGATGGAAATAATTATTATAAATTAGTTGTTACAGGATTAAAAGGCGGTCACTCAGGATTAGATATACACACAGGCAGAGGAAATGCTATTAAGATTTTAGGCAGAACTTTGAATGCATTGGAATCTACGAACTATTCAATAGTATCACTTGAAGGCGGTAACCTTAGAAATGCAATACCAAGAGAAGCAGAAGCAATAATTGCAATAAATAAATCTCAAGAAGAAAATGCCAAAAATATTATTAATGAGTTTCAGAAAGATATTTTAAATGAATTCAAAACATCTGATGGTAATGTAAAAGTTACATTTTCAAGTGTTGAAGTAAAAACAGATAAAGTATTTGGAGATAAATTTAAAAATAAAATTATAGATACAATTCTTGCGCTGCCTCATGGTGTTATTGCAATGAGTCAGGATTTAAAAGATCTTGTTGAAACATCTACAAATGTTGCAACCGTTCATACCAATGGTGATCTTTTAAAAATAGGCACAAGCCAAAGAAGTTCAATAAATAGTGCTAATCAATATATTGCTAGAAATGTAAGAGCAATTTTTAATCTTGCTGGCGGTAGAACAGAAACAAATGACGGTTATCCAGGATGGAAACCAAATCTTGATTCTGCTATTTTAAAAACATCTAAAGAAGTATTTAAAGAAATATTCAACAAAGAGCCCGAAATTAAAGCGATTCATGCCGGTTTAGAATGCGGAATTTTAGAAGGTAAAAACCCAGGGATGGATATGGTATCTTTCGGACCAACAATTCAAGGTGCTCACTCACCAAATGAAAAAGTAAATATTCCTGCAGTTGAAAAATTTTATAATTTGCTAAAAGGTATTCTCAAAAAAGTAACTGAGAATAATTAATTTTTAAGTTGTCAAAATTTTACTTTGACAACCTAATTATTTTAATAACTGATGTTACGCAAAGCTGAAAGATGACACCTTTTTATTAAGAAAATAAAGTCTCTATTTCGTTAAAG